>DSBK01000027.1 GCA_011046085.1 Actinomycetota bacterium | reverse complement strand
TGTAAGGTCAGTGGGAGATAAAGTGACGGCAGAAGTAATTCGTAGATATATCAAATATCAACATCAAGAACAACTAAGTTTTGATTTTTGATGCCTCGCAGCTCTGCTGCGGGGTGATTCATTAAATACGTTTTCTCATATGATATTAGTTGTTGCAAAGAAGGATGCATAATGCCAAAGGTTAGCGTGATAATGAGTGTTTATAATGGCGAAAAATATCTCAAGGAGTCCGCAGAAAGCATCCTTCATCAAACCTTTCCTGACTTTGAGTTCATAATTGTAAATGACGGTTCAACGGATAAAACACCGGAGATTTTAAGAAGTTTTAACGATGAGCGAATAAAAGTAATTAATCAGGAAAATATGGGTCTAACTAGGTCCCTTAATAAAGCCATCAATCTTGTTAGAGGTGAATACGTGGCTCGAATGGATGCCGACGATGTATCGTTTCCCGAAAGGTTGGAGTATCAGGTGAAATTCCTTGACGAAAATCCTGACGTAGGGATGGTTGGAACTGCTTGCAAAGAAATTGATTCAAAGGGAAGGTTGATCGGAGACTGTGTTTTTCCTACGATAGATAATGAGCTAAGAAAAGTTTTAATTAAATACAACCCCTTTGTCCACGCCTCGGTTATGATTAGAAGAACTGTGATTGATAAGGCAGGGATTTATGATGAATCTTTTTCAAGCGCGCAGGATTATGAGTTTTGGTTTAGAATAGCCAAATTTTATAAGATTGCAAATCTCGCTCAGCTACTTTTGGTTAGACGCTATACTACTAGAAATATATCTATTGAAAAGGAAAATGAGCAAATAAAAAACTCGGTTAATATTCGCAGAAAAGCAATAAAGGAAGGGCAGTATCCTTTGAGGTGCTATATTTATTTATTGAGGCCCTTTTTAGTAATAATAACTCCAAAATCTATCAGATGGCTTATCAGGAAAAACTTTTTAAAGAGTGGAAGAATTTATTATTTTCGGGATGGGAATTGATGGCAAAGAGAAAGATTTTCTACATAAATAATTTTACTGGAGTTGGGTTAGGCGGGGGAGAGAAACATTTAATAACTTTGGCGCAATCAGCTAAGAGGTTGGGTTATGATGTTGGTGTTCTCTGTGTACCCGGAAGCAGTGTTGAAACGGCTTTTAGAAATCTGGGAATAGAAGTATTTCCCGTGAATTTAAGGGGATTTAACTTAGTTGCTTCTATTTTAGCCGTAAAGCAAATTTTAAAGAAAAACAATGTCGATATTATTCATTCTCACGGCTTTCTCTCAAACAATATAGGGCGTTTATCCGCAAAATTGGCTAAAACATCCATTGTTGTTTCAACGGTTCATTGCAATCCAGATTCACCACTTTCTTTCAATCCCGGTTTTGTAAAATCAATTGTTCAATGTGTCCGAAATAAAGTTGATAATTTTACGGCGAAATTTACCGATGTTGTAGTTGCTGTTTCTGAAGATATTAAACGTGGTCTTATAGAACAAGGGGTTCCAAAAGAAAAAATTGAGGTTATTCATAATGGAATCCTTTTTAAAGAGCTTAATGAAGCTGTGAAGAATAGTATCTCATTTGATTTAGGCATTAAACGGGGAGAGAAAATTGTTGGCTTCTTAGGAAGATTGGAGTTGGTAAAGGGTATTGACTACTTTATTGAGGCAGCGGAAATAGTTAAATCTAAATTTAACAACATTAAGTTTGTAATAGCCGGTGATGGTTCAATTAAAGAACAGCTTATAAAAAAAGTGGAAGAAAAAAGTTTGACCAAAGATTTTATTTTTACGGGCTATGTCGAAAGCTCTCTTTCTTTAATTTCAAAGTTTGATGTTTTTGTTCTACCCTCTTTAAGTGAAGGATTAAATTTCTCGCTTGTTGAAGCTCTTGCTCTTAGCAGGGCAGTCGTGGCAACCAATGTTGGGGGTAATTCCGAGGTTGTTCTCGATGGAGAAACGGGACTATTAGTTCCCCCAAAAGACTCCAGGGCCTTGGCAGACGCAATTATTTATCTCTTGACCCATAAAGAGGAAGCAAAGAGCTATGCTTTAGCGGGTAAAAAGCTTGTTGAAGAAGAATATACCGCTGAAAAAATGATAAAGAAAACACTTGCTTTGTACGATGATTTACTTAACGAGGAATTTAATCTGGGTTGATTTTGGAGGAGTAGAAGGGTAGATAAACTTGGAAAATGGGATTAGGCTTGACAAACTTGAAGCATAGCCCACGGAAAACCAATTCTTCGACTATTAGTCCACCGGAATACTGACTCATCGGCTAAATCATCTGCAATAAATGAAAAACATCAAGAAGAAGGGGGCTTTTTTCTTGAAAAAGATTTTATTTGCTATAAAATGTTGATTAGAATCTGCTATAAAATGTTGCATTTAATTTACTAGTAAATATTGACTCTGATTTACTGAGGGAGCAACAAAATGAGCGTCAAAGATAAAGCATTAAAGTGGTGGGTTGAAAAAACAGAAAGAGATGAGTATGTCGCTTCCTCCAAAGAGTTTCCTCAAAGACAAAGAGAAGTTCTTGTTAAAAGCAAATTTCTTTTTCCTCTAATCAAAGGATATTGGATTCTAAAGAGGCCAGAGGATGAGATTGGAGAAGTTTTTCTGTTACTTTACTGGCAGATTATTGAAAAAGTTCTTTCACGTTTCAGTCATTGGTCCATTAGAGGCATGTCTGCTCTTAGGGTTTTGAATGGTGATCAAGCATCCCAAAAACACCTTTTAGTAAGGACCAAAAAAAAGACTAATCGGAAAGTATCGTTGCCTACAGGATTTAATATTTCCCTTGTTTACGATCCTCGCTTCGATGAACGTCTTGTAAAAAAAATTGAAATCGCGGGAAGGAATATTCCGGTTGATATACCTGAAAAAGTCCTAATCGATGTAAGCAAATTAAAATCAAGCTTTGAGATTCAAGGCTTTATTGCTGGCACTCCCTTTGATTTAAGAACTTTAGAAGCAATTTATGCCAAAAATCCAAAACCCATTGTATTTAAGCGATTGGCTGGCATGGCTAAGGAAGCCGATAGGCCTGATTTAGTTTCGGGTCTTGAGAAGATTGTTGAGATTCATACCCATTACCGCGTTTCCAGAAGAAAAAAAATTGAACCAAAATTAATGGTAAAGAAAGCAACAATTACGCATTCATGGGTTATTCATCAGGAAAGGCAACTTCAAGAATTTGAAAAAACTTTAGAAAAACACTTTGCTGCAAAGACAAAAGAAATTAAAAAGCGTCCCCTTGAGCAATTGCTATCCCAAGCGAGAGAGCATAAAAAATATGACACGTATCATTCAACAACTCTGGAAGGTTATCGGATAACACCTGAAGAAGTTGAAGTTCTGCTCTCTGGGTCCTTGCCAAAAAGCAGAAAGGCTCAGGGGTATAACAATGTTGAAAAGATTAAAAACCGTATGGCCATTCTGGGCTATTCGGCAGCCTTTGATTTTGTAATCAACAAGATTCAAGAAGATTTTGGGCGACAAGGGATGAGCGAGGATTTTATTAAAGATGTCTATTATCATCTTTTTAAACCATCTGCTGACGCAGGGATTATTGATTACTTGAGTTTGGTCAGCTACCGAACAATGCCGGCATTTATCAGAGGAACGCCATATGTTCCTCCTTCTTACGAAAAACTATCAGAGTTGATGGCTAGCTATATATTCTTGATAAATAAAATAAAAAATCCGATAGTAAAAGCAGTTCTTGCTCATTACTTTTTTGTTACCATTCATCCTTATAGTGATGGCAATGGGAGAACCGCAAGACTTTTAATGAACTACTTGCTCCTTACTTCTGGATATCCATGGGCTACCATCCGTGTTGATAATCGAGTTAGATATTTTGAGGCTTTGAAGAAAGGACAAATAGACGACAATATTTTGGTTTTTGGAGATTTCATTGTTGAGATTTTTGAATCTTGATATTAAATTGTTGGGTAAATAAAATCCGACACGGAGCTGTGCTGGGATGGTGGTCAGGTAGTGATTTTATCGAAAAGATTAAAGTTCCCTAACCTAAAGAGGCCTGAGGATAAGATAGGAAAAAACTGGCGGGTTATTTTCTCCCAAGAGGAAATATTTTGAGAAACAATTGGGAGATATGGGAGGTTGTAAAGTTAAAAAATTGAAAGTTCTCATGGTAAACAAACTATATTATCCCGTAATAGGAGGAACAGAGAATCACGCGCGATATTTGGCGCATAAGTTATCTTCTCAAATTGATATAAAAGTTCTTGTGGCAAATTATTAAAAATTTGCTAAAAAATATGTTTTCTTACAAAATGATGATATTAGAATAAAAAATAGATGTTTTAGAGCGAGAGAACGTGAGGAATGATGTCAATGAAGAGAACGAAAATTTTAACCAAAGAAAATTATCAAGATTTTGAAAAAATTGCCAAAAAGCACAATCTTCAGCTGATTTTACTTTTTGGTTCAGCTGCATCCTCAAAACTGCATCCTCAAAGTGATATTGATATCGCCGTTCTTTCTGAAAAACCCGATCTTTCTTTGGAAAGTTACTCAAATCTTATTTTTGATTTTCAAAAATGCTTTCCAAAAAGAGAGGTGGATTTGGCCATCATCAATCGAGCGGATCCCTTATTTCTCAAAAAAATTACGGAGAATTGCAGACTTCTTTATGGCAATCCCCAGGAGCTTGCCAGACTTAAAATTTATGCTTTTAAAAGGTATGTGGATCATCGAAGATATTTCAATTTAGAAAAGAAATTTGCGCAAAACTTCATAAAACGGTATGCAGGGGCTTAGCATAATGATTGATAAAACTTTAATAATTAGAAAAATCACTCTCATAAGTGAAGACTTTGAAGCCTTAAAGTCCTTGGCTCAATTGGACTATGAAGGTTATGCGGCTGAACCAACAGATGAGGTTTTAGCTGAACGTTATCTTGAAAGAATGATTGGGAGGATGATAGACATAAACTACCATCTCATTACCGAAGAGGGGCACAAACCTCCTCCCGATTACTTTCAATCCTTTTTGATACTTGCGGATATAGGTATTCTGCCACGGGATTTTGCGGAGCAGATTGCCCCTTGTGCTGGCTTGCGGAATAGAATTGTTCACGAATACGACGAGATTGATTGCAAGAAGGTTTATGAGGGTCTTCAGGTTGCCACGAGAGACATCCCGTGTTATTTGAAACTTATTAGCGATTTCATTGAGAAAGTTTAAAATACTTCTTTGCCAGGCGCTGGTCTAACGATTTACAAGATCTCAAAGATAAAATAAAAAGGTTTATGCAGATGGATTAAAGTGTTTCACAAAACGAATGGTTTCACAGAGCTCCTGCGAGGATATCGGAGGTTGCAAAGTTAAAAAATTGAAAGTTCTCATAGTAAATAAATTATACTATCCCGTAATCGGGGGGATCGAAAACCACGTGCGAGTTCTTGTGCGCGAGTTATCTTCTCAAATTGATGCAAGGGTTCTTGTAGCAAACACTGCTTTTCAAACCACTAAAGAAAATATAGACGGGGTGGATATTTATAAGATAGCAAGCGTTGGATCATTTAAATCGACTCCTATCGCACCGTCCTTTCCATATTGGTTAAAAAAATTAAAAAGCGACATCTATCATCTCCACTTTCCATACCCCTTTGGAGAGTTTTCCTATTTGCTGGCGAAACCTGCCGGGAAATTAGTGGTTACATATCACAGCGATATAGTTAGGCAGAAAAAATTGCTCTCTTTTTACAAGCCATTTTTAAAAGCTTTCTTAAGAAAGGCGGATAAAATCATTGTGGGTTCGCCAAACATGATTGAGAATTCACCATTTTTAAGTGAAGTTAAGGAGAAATGTGTGGTGGTGAACTATGGAATTGATGCTAGGCGTTTTGAACTCACTGAGAAGATTTCAAAAAAAGCAGGGGACATAAGAAATCGTTACGGCGATAGGATTGTACTTTTTGTTGGAAGATTAATTTATTATAAAGGGGTCGAGTATCTCATAAGAGCAATGAAAGATGTGAATGGGCAGCTTCTTATAATCGGCGAAGGTCCCTTGGAAAGTGATTTAAAGGGACTCTCAATGAGTTTAGGCATTGGGGATAAGGTTTATTTTATCGGCGAGGTTGCCGATAATTCTTTAGCTGCTTATTATCATGCCTGCGATGTTTTTACTCTTCCGTCGATTGCCAGAAGTGAAGCTTTTGGTTTGGTTCAACTCGAGGCTCAAGCGTGCGGGAAACCTGTGGTAAGCACCAATTTGCCTACGGGAGTTCCTTACGCCAATCTGGATGGGGTAACGGGGATAACTGTTTCGCAGCGTTCATCGGAAAATCTTTCTGAAGCTATAAATAAACTTTTGGATGATGAAAATTTACGGAAGAGATATGGGGCCAACGGCAAGAAAAGAGTACATGAGGAATTTATCAAGGAATTGATGGCAAAGCGAGTTTTGGGAATTTATAATGAATTAGTTAAGTAAGTTGTCTTATACCATGTTTGCAATGAAGCTGGTTAGAGGTATTTACAAATGACTAGATTATCTAAGACAAAATGGTTAATAGTTTCGGTGGTCATCGATGCTATTCTCATTAACTGCGGCATCATCTTTTCGTTTTTTTTGCGTTTTGGCGGTAAGCTTCCCGCTTTTAATTTTCAGGCATACACCAACCTTGCTCTCTTTATAACCTTGGTTCAACTGGGAGCTTTCTATATATATGATCTTTACGATCCAGAAAAAGTTCAAAGCGGCTGGGATATTTTTTTCTCTGTTTTTAAAGCAGTTTCCTTAGGTACCCTAGTTACCATGTCTGTTACTTTCTTTTTGAGGTTTTTCTCTTTCCCCCGAACTGTTTTTGCAATTTCCTGGGCATTGCTCATTTTGATAATCGGTGGTTGGCGGATTTTGGCCCTAAGGGTTTTAAAAATAAAATGGCCTACTCAGCGAATATTAATTGTTGGCACCGATGAAGTTGCCTTACAATTATTAAAAGAGCTGAAAGAACGTTCTCAATGGGGTTATGAAGTGGTGGGGCTGATTGAAAGAAATGCGAAGAAAACGGATGAAAAAATTCAGGGGACTTTCGTTATGGGAGGCATAAAAGATATAGTTAAGTTGGTTAAAGAATGTTGTGTAGATAGGGTTATAATCACATCTCCAATTAGACATAGAGAATTGCTTGAGGAATTTGCAAAATCTGAAGAAACCAACGTGAAAGTCGAAGCGGTGCCCGAGCTTTATGAAATATTTATAGGAAAAATCGATTACTCTTTGGTTAATGATATCCCCTTGGTTAAACTCACAAAAGATCCTGTGCCTCAGTGGTTTTTTCTCTTAAAGCGAGGGTTTGACATTTTTTTGGCAGTTTTCCTCGGCATCCTGTCTTTGCCCGTGTTGCTTGTGGTGGTAGTTTTGATAAAATTAACTTCAAAGGGGCCTGTCTTTTACAAGCAGGGGAGAGTGGGTAAAAAAGAGAAACTTTTCAATCTATACAAGCTTCGCACTATGATAGTTGAAGCCGAAGAAGATACGGGGCCGGTCCTTGCAACCAAAAACGATCCGAGGATAATTTTTATCGGAAAATTTTTACGAAGGAGTCGAATAGATGAATTGCCGCAGCTTTGGAACATCTTGAAGGGAGACATGAGTTTCGTCGGTCCCAGACCCGAACGTCCATATTTTGTGGATAAATATAAAAAGAGCATCTCTGGATATAAAGAACGTTTTAGAATTAAACCGGGAGTTACCGGTCTTGCCCAGGTCAGTGGTTCCTACGTTACAATGCCAGGAAATAAGCTAAAATATGATTTTATCTATATTTACCATCAGTCTTTTCTTTTAGATTTAAAAATATTATTACAAACCATAAAAGTTGTTCTTACGGGGAAAGGAGCGAGGTAAAACAGCTACCAGCCTTCAGCCATCAGCTTCCAGGAAAGCTTTAGAGCAGAGAGCATAGAGCATAGAGCAGTTCTTTCTCGTCATTGCGAGGAGCCATAGGCGACGAAGCAATCTAAAGAGATTGTTTTTATGAGATTGCCGCGCTTCGCTCGCAATGACCGATAACAAAAAAAAGGTTTGCAATGATAAGAAAAGGTATTTTTAGATGAAAAAAACAAACCAACAGGCCAACGAATCAGCAAGCCAACTTTCTATGAATTCGGGGTCTTTAATCAGCCACATTCTGGTGGCTACGGTTTTTATCGTCCCGGTTCTTGTTTGTCCGTGGACTTTTGACTTCTACAACCTGCCCAAAATAATTTTTCTTCACACAGCAACATTAATTATGCTTTTAATTTGGTTTTACAAAATAATTCAGGATAACGGTTTTGTTTACCATCACACCCTCATGGATTTGCCGCTTTTATTTTTTGCCTTGGCGATAATTTTTAGCACGATTTTTTCTATCAACCCCTTAATTAGCATCTTTGGTCAGTACAGGAGATTTGAAGGTTTGCCCGCGCTTTTAAATTATATAATTATTTTTTACTTGGTCTTTTATTTTATTAAAGAAGAGAGGCAAGTTGAAAATTTGGCATTGGCGCTTATTGTGGCGGCTTTTTTTGTTTCCTTTTATGGGATTGCGCAGAATTTCGGCCTTGAATTCTTAAAAGTTGCCGCTCAACCCTTTGGAGTAAGAGTTTTTTCTTTGCTCGGAAATCCCGTTTTTTTGGCTGCTTTTTTGGCTATGAGCATACCCATTACCATCACATTTTTCCTTTACACGAAAAGCGCGGCTTTGCGCTTATTTTCGATACTTTCTTTATTTACTGAAATTGTTTGTTTATTTCTTACATACTCTCGCGGCGGATGGCTAGGTTTTCTTGCTGGGATGGTTTTCTTGGTTGTATTTGTTGGTAAGAGTTCGTTGCGTCGGCATAAGAACATTATCGCAATTGTGGGCCTTTCCTTAATGCTCATTTTAGTAAGTACTTTTTTCCTCGGTTCATTTAAGGGAAGAATTGCCGACAACGAGTTTTCGAGGATTACTTCGAGCCTTGCACTGAAAGAGGGAACCGTTGGGACCAGGTTAAGTATATGGGGAAGCACGATCAGGATGATAGGGGATAGACCCGTTCTTGGATATGGCCCCGAGCTTTTTCGGGCCGCTTTTCCACCCTATCGTTCGCTTGGTTTTATAAGACTAGAAGGTGAAAAGGCGATGCCCGACAGGGCTCATAACGATTTTCTCCATATTGCCGCTGGTACAGGAATATTGGGCGTTGCTTTTTATCTATGGGTGCTAATTACATTTTTTCTATCAGCCAGGATTTTGTTTAAGAAAATTTATGGCTCAAGAACACATCTTTTATTTGCCGGGTTTCTAAGCGCTTGTGTGGCCTATATAGTTCAAATTCAGTTTGAGCCAAGCATGGTTGGCATCGCTCCAATTTTTTGGATATTGATGGGAAGCGCAATGGCTTTTGGAAATTTTAAAGATTTTAAAATCTGGGAAACGAAAGGATTTAAATTCCCAACTTCTAAGAAATTTAAAGCATCTATGCTTGCTTTATTTGGGATTGCTATAATAGGTCTTTTGAGTATAAGTTTTTATTTTGGCGCTTTTTTAGGTGCCGATGTTAACCTCTACAACGGAGCGAAATTCAACGCTTCGGGAAATATAAATGAAGCTATTTATAGTTTCGAAAGAGCTGCAAGTTTAAACCCTTATCACAACATCAACAGGTTTTACTTGGCGGGGGCATATTTTAAGAAAGCCAGGGTTACAAATAATCCGTTTTGGGCCGATAAGGCCATAGCTACGTATTATGCTGCCCTTGAGTTTGATGAACTCGATGAAGATATTTATTTAAATTTAGGAAATGCTCTTTCGTTTTACGGAGCCAACTGGAAAGAGAACGAAAAATTGATGTTAGCAGAAGTCATGTACAAAAAGGCGATTGAGATAGATAGATATTTTTCGGCCGCTCATCAGCGCTTAGGCGCTCTTTATCGAGCAAGGAGAAACTATGATGAGGCAATTGCAGAAGAGAATAAAGCCATACTTACTGATCCCAATAATTTTCTCGCATATTATGAGCTTGGTTTGGCATATGAGGGAAAGGGCGATTTTCAAAAGGCGAAAGAAGCTTACGGAAAAGCGCTCCAAATTGAGCCGAATTTTGAACAAGCGGGTGAACAACTTAAACAACTTGAAGAAAAGTTATAAATTTCTCCCGTTTTTAGGGATTTATCTTGAAAAGAAGGAAATTAAAGTTTTATCTTGAAATATGGCTTAGTTACAATTTTAATAAATTAGTGAATTAGTGAAATATTTTGCAAAATTTTCTTGCGTTTTAGGAATACTTTTGGATATATTGTTAGAGATAGATTTTCTATCTGAACACGAGTTTTATATATTTAAGCAGATGGCAGTTTAATAAGAGACTGTAGAATAATAGTCAAAATGCCGTGTCTGCCGACAGGGAGGAGTACGTTTTAGCGTCATTGCCTGGTACAGGTCTAACGACGAGGCGAAGCAATCTCGCTGGTAAGGGATTACCACGCTCCCTTTGGTCGCTCGTAATGACGAAATTAAACAGTATGAATACAAGATACTAGGCGGAACCACCAGGTTTAGTGGTTTTTAATTATAATAATTAATTATAAATAATTTGATTGCAAGGGGGTGTAGAATTGAGAAAAGCTTATGCTCTAGCCGGTATAATTTTTTTACTTTCATTATTTATGCCTTTCCTTTTTTGCGGGACGGTATTTGCTCAAGCGTCTGAATATTATGGTGGGATAACACCTTCTGAGGGTTGTATAACCTGTCATGCTGATAAAGATCTTGAAGCAAATGGCAAGAGTCTTTACATAGATGAAGAGGCCTACAAAAAGTCTGTTCACAAAAATGTACTTTGTTCTGAATGCCATCTGGGATTTACAATCTCCCTGCCGCATCCGGACATTAAAGGGCAGCCATTAAGAGTTGCTTCTTTGGCTTGCAAGGATTGTCATAAGGATGTTTACAATGAGTACAAAAACAGCGCACACGGCAAAGCCGCTCTTATGGGCAATTCCGAGTCGGCTTCTTGCGGTGATTGTCATGGCGCTCATTACATTAAGAGCTTGAAGGACAAAGAGGTTAAGGACGAGTTTTGGGCAAACGCTGAGAAGGTTTGCGGGAAGTGTCATAAGGATTACTGGGAAAGCTATGGCGACTATTATCATGGGCAAGCTTATAAAGCAGGATTTAGAAAAGCTCCTACATGTTGGGAATGCCATGATTTTCACAATATCCTTTCAAGAGATAATCCAAATTCCTGGGTTTCCGATGTAAATCTTGATAAAACGTGTGGAAAGTGTCATCCGGGCTCTACCAAAGAGTTTGCCGATGGTTATGGTTCTTCAATTCATGGTTTACAAGAAGGCTTTAAAGTAAACGCTGTTTTAAAGTGGTTTAGGGGAACATTTTCATGGTTCCCTTGGTAGGATAAGAAATTGCAGTAGGTTGTAATAGATTTTTTGAAAAGTAATAGATTTTTTGAAAAGGAGGTGTAACCACGATAAAAAAAATAAGACATACTAAAACAGCTCTATATTTAGTTTGTTTGGTTCTCGCTCTCTTGGTTAGCGGAGCTCTTTATGCTTTTGCACAAGGCGATGCTGCTAGTGGTGAGGGAAAGATTACCATGAGCGAATGTTCGCAGTGCCACGGTGAAATAGATCAGCCGGCTAAATGGGAAGAAAAATTCGGTTTAATCTTCAATCACCCGGTGCACTTGAATCGAGGTTACAAGTGTGATTTTTGTCATAAAGCTCCTGTTCATGAGAAGAATAGGACCAATCGTGTTTCTATGGACTTATGTTATGATTGTCATGGATTGGCTCATGGAAAACAGGGAGAAATGGCGCCTCCAGAATGCGGAGTCTGCCATCCTCCGGGGTTTGATTTAAAGCCGGCCTATCATAAGAAAGAGGGTTTTTTCCCTGGAGAACACGTAAAAAAGGCAAGAGAAAATGTAACTCACTGTTACACTTGTCATGCGCAGCCATTCTGTGCGGATTGTCATACCGCAAGGAAAGCAATACCGCAAGATCACAAGGCGGCTAATTGGGGCACAACGCATGGTGAAATAAAGGGATTCGAACTTGATAATTGCAATATTTGTCATGCCTACGAGTTTTGTGCTAAATGCCACAAGACACCAATGCCTCATTCTGTCTTCTACATTAGTGATCACAGACCCGATGCGAAGAAAGATGATGTTGATTGTATGGTGTGTCATAGGGAAGTGTTCTGTTCCGATTGTCACCATGTGGAGAACGTTGCCATCACCATGGAGAACTGCGCAAGCTGCCATAGCGAGCTCAAAACGGGTGTTTATACCTCTCCATCGTTTATATTTACTCATGAGCCTCACTTTAAGAAAAACTTTGCTTGCAATGAGTGCCATAAAGGCAAGGATGCTACCGAGGTTCAAGAGTGGCCGATGCATTCTTGTTATAGCAAGAAGTGTCACGCAATGGAAAAGGCTCCAGGGACGGGTAAGTGCGAAGCATGTCATCCAAAAGAGTTTAATTTAGTTCCCGCTAAGGGTTCTATGTACGGAGATCATACCGCTTCGAACTTCCTGGTGAGGAATCACGCTGATTTGGCTACTAAAGACATAAACAAGTGCCAAATTTGTCATCTGCAGAGCTTCTGCGATAAGTGTCATGGTATGGAAATACCTCATCCTGCTGATTTCAAGACAGGAAAACACAAGACAGAAGCCAGGACCATGAAGACTAAATGCGATTATTGTCATCCTGACAAGACATTCTGTGAAGATTGTCATCACAAGGGTTACAAGGTTGAAAATGGTCCATTTGAAGGAACGGGCCATCCACCCTTAGTCAGAGAGGTTGGCGCGCAGGCGTGCTTTGAGTGTCATGGGCCAACATATTGTGCTTATTGTCACGTAAAAGGTGTGGCATATAAAGATATCAAAGGTCCTTAGGTGATACGTTATTGGATTCATGCTCGCAAGTTAGAGCGGTCTTAAGAAAGAAGATGAGAGTGAGCATGTTCTCGGTTATAAGGGAGCATGCTCCTCTTGTATATTAAAAGTTAAATAATTCACAAAATTGGCATGAAAAAGGAGGTGTAACCAGTTGTTTAATAATTCTGGAGGTATAAAAAAGTACCTTTTAAGATGTGTTGTTGTTTTAGTTTTAATTTGTCTTGTTCTTGGGGTAGCGGGATGTGAGCAGATTAAACTTACAAAGGAAGAGTCCCCTGGGGAAAAAGCGGAGGAAACTAAAGAAACAACACCCGCTGCACCTTCAAAAACAGAATCAGACGCTAAATTAACTGGTGGTCTTCCAGAAATGGAAGAGGGGTTTAACTGTACATATTGTCACGGAAGTATAGACTACGGTCAAACGCGAGAAAAATTTGATAATAGAAATTTGTTGATATTTACCCACGTGCCGCACATAAATATAGGGACAAAATGTTCTCGTTGTCACAAGCTTCCCGTTCACGAACCGGAGAAAGTTAATAGGCCGCCAATGCACATCTGTTATAGTTCCGATTGTCATGGTTTGGAAGGAGCAAAAGCTTCAGGGGAATGCTCTCTCTGTCATCCACCTGCGTTTGAATTGAAACCTGGAAGTGGTTCACAATATGGGGATCATTTTGCCTCAGACTTCTTGCAACCAAAGCATGCAGATTTGGCTTTAGCTAAAGAAGGTAAAAATTGTGGAATATGTCATAAGACCCAATTTTGCATGAATTGTCACAAGATGGAGATGCCTCACCCAGATGCTTTCAAAACCGAAGGGCATGGAGCTTTAGTTAAGCAAGATAGAGCGAAAAAACAAGATTCATGTAAATTGTGTCACCCGGATTATAATTTCTGCGAAACCTGTCACCACAAGGGGTGGCAACCATCAATGGGTGATTGGACGCTTAAGGGTCATCCGGTTATTGTAAAACAAGATGGCGCTCAGGGATGTTTTGAATGTCATAAACCTTCTTACTCGCCATTTTGTGCGGATTGTCATGTGAAGATGTTTAGATAACGCTTAAAAAGCGGCGATCATCGATTCTATTGTGGGTACATGAAAATTGTCATGTGAAGATGTTTAGATAACGCTTAAAAAGTGCCCCGCTGAATTTTTGCGGGGCACTTTTTAAGCGGTCAAGTTGGCTATAATGGAGTTTTTAAGTATGGGAAGAGAAAAGAAGATAAAAGAAAAGAAAATACCACAAGCCGCAATCATCAGATTGCCCATTTATCTAAGATATCTTAACGAGCTGGCTCAAGAGGGAATTAATGTTATTTCTTCGAATGAGTTAGCGGAGTTGGCTGGAAGCAATGGGCCTCAACTTCGGAAAGATCTTTCTTACTTGGGAGAATTTGGCACCCGAGGCGTAGGTTACGATGTTGAGCGGTTGGCTCATTATATATCGAGTTTTATGGGTTTAAATAAAGAACAATCTGTTGCAATTATCGGCGCTGGAAAACTTGGCACAGCTCTATGTCGCTATAAGGGCTTTGCCGAGAAAGGTTTTAAAATATGTGTGATTTTTGATGATGACCCAAATAAAATTGGGAAGAACATCGACGATTTGCTTATTGAAGATATTAAGAACCTGGAGAAAGAACTAAAGGAAAAAAATGTTGAAATTTGTATAATGGCTGTGCCTGCTTCACAAGCTCAAAATATTGCTGATAAACTGGTGCTGTATGGAATAAACGCCATATTAAATTTTGCACCCATCTCCCTTAAGGTTCCGGAAAATGTTGTTACCCGTCAGATAGATTTGTCCGTCGAGTTGCAAATTTTATCGTTTTTTAAGGTTTTGGCTCAATAAATCTTATTTCAATACCTAATGTTTCTATCTTAAAATTCCGATTATATATATAATTTACGTTGTTTAAATGTTAAGTTATGTCTGCTTTACAAAGAACAAGAGGTTTTGCTATCTTTTATATGATTTCATTAAATTAAAAAGAGAGGTAATGTGATGACTGAGCTGAATGAAAGATTGGAAAAACAAGACAATGAGGATTCAGTAAATTGGTTATTATGGTGCGTTGTTGGCCTGGTCGTGTTGATACTTGTTTTTGCGGGAATGGTTGTAAAGTCGGCCTTTTTTTCCAAAGAGGTTCCCAGAACCGCTGCTGAGAGAGATATTTTTTTGTATGAGGGTCAGGTGGAAAGAAATCCCAAAGATCCTTTGGCGCGGGTTAATCTAGGGATGACTTATTTTCAAATCGGGCAAGAAGGAAAAGCGATAAAGGAATTTGAGAAAGCTGTCTCGCTAGACTCTAATTACGCGGAACCTCACTACCATCTTGCAGTAATCTATGAAAGAAAAGGCGAAATCGATAACGCTCTTCGGGAGTTAAAGAAAACGGTTGAGTTGGATTCGAAGCACGATTTTGCGTGTTATCTGTTGGGAAAAATCTATTTAGAACAGGATAAATATGAGGAAGCCATAAAGGTCCTGGAAAAATGTGTTGAGCTCAAGCCCGTATCTGCCGATGCGCATTATGCTCTCGGCTCAGCGTATGAAAAAAATGGCCAAAAAGACTTAGCTATTAACGAGTATAAAGAGACATTAAAATATATTCCAAACCATGAAGAGGCAAAGAAAGCCCTGAAGCGCTTAACTGCCTCCTAGTTTATAAAGACTGTTGAATAATACATAAAAGTTATCGATTGTCTATCTTGTCCCCGATGCCCGATACGGGCCAGTATCTGGCGGGCGGGGGTAAGCAGGGTAAGCGAAGTGAAGTAAAGCGTGGCGTCTCATAGCGCTTAGTAATTCGAGATTGCTTCGTGATTAAATGTAATCGTTAGACCTGGCACAGTACTGTGCCAGGTACTAGGCAATGACAAAATTCAAGAGTCTAGTTTATCAAGGAGTCAGCTTTTGGAGAATAAGAAAGAAGGGGCAGACAAACAGCAATTACAAAGCGAAGAGGGAGAAAAAGGACTTAAGCGTGGTGTTGGGGAATGGCTTTCTC
>DSBK01000080.1 GCA_011046085.1 Actinomycetota bacterium | reverse complement strand
GCATATAAGGCATTAAACTCCAGTTTTTGGCTATGGTCAACCCGTCTTACGTCAAGGATTGAAAAAATTACATCAGAACAAGTGGGAGAAGGTTCTTGAAAAAGCAGGGGCTGAATAAAAAAATCAGTTTTTTACTACGCAAGATATTGATGATGGATTGTATTAAAGGTTGTTGAGTCCGTATGCGATGTTTTAAATATCAGTCTAATTTGGGCCACGGTTGTAAATCCTGTATTCTATATTTTGATAAAAAGTCTTAATATGGTTACGAGGTGGTTATTTTATTTGCCTTAAGGGGGTAATGTGTTAAATAGCGAAACAAAAAAAGCAATTTTAACCGCTCAAAAAAATGAAATCACGGAGTATTTTATCTATAAGCGTCTTTCAGGATCAATTAAGGATTTCCATAACAAAGATGTTTTAGAGAAAATATCCGAAGATGAACTTAGACATTATAATTTTTGGAAAAAATATACCAACAAAGATATTAAGCCGAGCAAATTTAAGGTTTGGAAGTATTTTTTAATTTCCAAATTATTTGGGATAACCTTTGGAATAAAACTTATGGAAAAGGGCGAGGAACGAGCTCAGGTAACTTACGAAAAGATATCCAAATCTATGCCCGATGCCAAAAGCATTATTGAAGATGAAGACGAACACGAAAAAGAGCTCATCGACATGATAGACGAAGAGCGGCTTAAATATGTTGGCTCGATGGTTTTGGGATTAAATGATGCTTTGGTTGAACTCACGGGTGCGCTTGCGGGATTAACTTTTGCTCTTCAAAATACACGGTTAATTGCGATGACCGGCTCAATAACCGGCATCGCCGCCTCCTTTTCCATGGCTGCCTCGGAGTATCTGTCAACCAAGACAGAGGAAGGGGAAAATCCTCTGAAGGCTTCAGTTTATACCGGTTTTGCCTACATTCTTACGGTTTTGTTTTTAATCTTTCCATATTTAATCTTCGCGAATTATTTTTTAAGTTTGGCACTTACCATTTTTAATGCGATACTTGTGATTTTTATATTCACTTTTTACATCTCCGTTGCTAAAGACCTTGATTTTAAGAAACGATTTTTTGAAATGACGTTAATTAGCTTAGGAGTGGCGACGTTGACATTTATAATAGGCATTTTTGTAAGAATGTTTTTGAAAGTAGATATTTAAGAGGTCGAAAAACTTTATTGATATGGCATTGAATTGTTGAAACCCATTTCTTGGCCATTTGCGGGCTGGATAATAGATGTTTGTTTGATGTTTTTCATCTTCATCTCGGTCATTTATCTTTTTGAAGGTGATGGTGATTTAGTGTTATAAAACACAGGTTTAATTGATGTGAATTGCCTGTTGTGCTGGAGGGAACATTGGTTTCAACTAAAAAGGTGAAGGTCTGCAGCCGTGGGACCATGCTAAACTAAACTTAAATCGGTTGGTCCTAAGACCATCAGGGCGTTGAGTTTAATATATGAGCTTGTTTATGAGGTCAAGCCAAGATTTAAGGATCCCGTGCGTTATAGCTTTGCTCACGGCGGAAAGGATGGACATCCTTATCCGGTTGACAGGACCACATACGACAAATCAACAGAAGTTTTGAGGGTCGCAATTTCACATGCTAAAATTGGCCAGGAAGAGAAATTGTACGTTTTTAGAAAGTTGGCAGACTACGGCGCTTCAAAATCGATAATATCAGAGAGGCGATAAATGGCAAAAGTTCTTTTACATACGTGTTGTGGTCCTTGCCTCATATATTCTTATGAGAAGCTGACCAAAGAAGGTCACGATGTAACCTGTTTTTACTATAATCCCAATATCCATCCTTTCAAAGAATATAAGGAACGGTTAAAATCTGTTCGGAAATGTTGTAAGGAGCTGAGCATACCTCTGATCGTTGGCGATTATGAGATGGAGGAGTATTTTCGAAGGGTGGCATTTCACGAGGACGAAAGATGCTCCATCTGTTATAATTTGCGTTTGGAAAAGACGGCTAAAATAGCCAAGAGCGAAAACCTTGACGCGTTTACCACCACATTGACCATAAGCCCTTACCAATCTATTGAATCAATAAAGGAAATCGGGGGTAAGGTAGCTCAAGAGATTGGCGTTCAGTTTTTGTTCAAAGATTTTAGGGAAGGTTTTAAGGAAAGTCACGAGAAAGCAAAAGAGATGGATTTATATATGCAAAAGTATTGTGGATGTTTGTTTAGCGAATGGGAGCGTTACGACAAGAGAAAAGAAAGAAAAAGGGTAAAGTCAAACATGGAGACATAGTTAAAAATAGCAGATGGCAAATAGCAGATGGCAAATGGCAAACGGCAGATGGTGTACAGGTTAAGAGCTTATCGGACAGTTGATAGTTAAAGCAGCTCGGGGCAGATAGCGGATAGTTAAAGGCGTAGAGCATGGAATATGGAGTATGGAAAATAGTGCAGAGAGCCTAGAACAAAGAGTGGGTCAATCCAACAAAGCCATTGCGAGTCTTGTTTTACAAGGCGCGGCAATCTCGAGATTGCTTTGTTGTTTTTATTTCTCGCAATGACTTTTAACTACCGACTCCCAACTTCCCGCTAACGACTTGAAGGATGTTAATATGAACTTTGAAGTATTGGGCAAAATAATACTGGTATTTGCAATCGTGCTATTAATTATAGGTGGTATTTTTTATCTAGCCGGCAAAGTTGGATTTAAAGGACTCCCTGGAGATATATCCTATAAAAAAGATGGTTTTAGTTTTTATTTTCCTATAGCAACCTGTATGGTCATAAGCATTATCTTAACTGTAATTATCAATCTCATCCTTTTTTTCTTAAGAAGGTGATTTATGAAAACTTCAGATTTCGACTATCAATTGCCCGCTGAGCTGATAGCCCAAGAACCAGTTGAGCTAAGGGACAGCTCGTGTCTTATGGTTGTTTGTAGGAACACGGGGTCAATCGAACACAAGATTTTCAGAGAACTTCCGGAATTTTTAGAAGAAGGAGATTGCCTTGTTGTAAATGATACCCGAGTTCTTCCGGCTCGTCTAATAGGAGTAAAAAACAAAACCGGTGGCAAAGCGGAAGTTTTTCTTTTGACTGAATTAAAAGAAGGTTATTGGGAAGCGCTTGTTAAGCCGGGGCGCCGTCTGCAGCCCGGCGTGAAGGTTATCTTTGGAGACGGGCTTTTAACGGGGAATATTGAAAAACGTCTCTCCGGTGGCAAACGCATTGTTTTTTTTGAGCATGAGGGAAACTTTCGGGATATTTTAAAAACGGTTGGCGAAGTCCCCCTCCCTCCCTACATAACCCGTTCCCCTGAGAACCCGGAGCGTTATCAGACGGTTTATGCAAGGAATGAAAGATCAGTTGCGGCACCCACCGCGGGGCTTCACTTTACTCCAAATCTTATAGAAAAAATCAAAGAAAAGGGGATTAAATTTGCCACCGTTACGCTGGAGGTAGGGCTAGATACTTTTCGGCCCGTAAAGACAGAAAATGTCGAGGAACACGAAATTCACAAAGAACACTTCGAATTGTCGCAAGAGTCTGCGGATATAATAAATGAGACGATTCGCAAAAGAAAAAAGGTGGTTGCAGTAGGTACCACGTCGGTGAGGGTGCTGGAGGCGGCCGCTATAAATAATCGGGAGTCGGCTTGCTCACCATTGCTTGCAGCTTCTGGCGCTGGCAGGCGGGGGGTTGGGAGTTTAGAAAGGAAATATTTAGTTAAAGAAAGTGAAGGAGTTACGGATTTATTTATCTATCCGGGATATGAGTTTAAAATAGTGGACGCTTTGATAACGAACTTTCATCTTCCCAAATCCACCTTGTTGATGCTGGTTTCGGCTTTTACTGGAAACAATTTAATCATGAGGGCCTATAATGAAGCAATCGATAAAAAATATAGATTTTTTAGTTTCGGAGACGCGATGCTAATTATTTAGTTAACAGTCGATAGTTGGTAGTGGGGAGTTGCTGGCAGAGAAGAAAGAAAAGAATTTAAAAATTACTACCGACTACCGACCAACAGACTTCCAACTTATGGGGTGCGGAGCTTAGAGCAGAGAGCGTGTTAATCCAACAAAGTCATTGCGAGCCTTGTTTTACAAGGCGTGGCAATCCCTTGAGATTGCTTCGCTTCACTCGCAATGACTGCTGGTAAGATGCATTGGGGTAAGGGACAAAAAAGGTAGTGGGTAAAGCAACCCCGACTCCCGACTAACAGACTGTCGACTTACGGAGGTGTTTGTGGCTTTTAATTTTGAGTTGAAACATACGGATAAAAATTGTGGCGCTAGATTAGGAAAAATGATTACCGCTCATGGTGTTATCGATACCCCGGTCTTTATGCCAGTTGGGACGAGAGCTGTGGTTAAAATAATGGCGCCGGATGAGCTTAAAAAAATTGGAGCACAGATGGTCTTATCAAACACCTATCATCTTTATCTTCGGCCTGGTCACGAACTCATAAAAGAGGCAGGTGGTTTGCACAAGTTTATGAACTGGGATGGGCCGATACTTACCGATAGCGGGGGTTTTCAGGTTTTCAGTTTGGGTAAAACTTTTAAGGTTGCCGATGAAGGCGTGCATTTTAAGTCGATAATTGATGGTTCAGCCCATTTTTTAACTCCTGAAATGGCGATTGAGATACAAAATGATCTTGGCGCGGACATCATCATGGTTTTGGATGAATGCTCTCCATATCCTGCGGAACGGAAACAGATTGAAGAAGCCGTTGAGCGTACTTTGCAATGGGCAAAACGTTGTAAAAAAATTCATTACGTTAAAGAACAGGCATTGTTTGGCATAGTTCAAGGTGGTATTTACAAGGATTTGCGGAAACACAGCGTTCAAAGCACCGTTGAGATAGATTTCCCCGGATATGGCATCGGTGGATTTAGCGTGGGAGAACCTCATGATATTATGTTTGAGATTCTTAAGAATACTATCTCTTGCTTACCGGAGGATAAACCGCGCTACCTAATGGGAGTGGGTAATCCCACGAGCATATTGGAGGCGATTGGTTTGGGTATAGATATGTTTGATTGTGTTTTACCAACTCGCATTGCTCGTAACGGAACCATATTTACCTCGACTGGAAAACTTAATATAAAAAATTCTACATACGCGAAGGATTTTGACCCCCTGGACTCCAACTGCAATTGCTATGCTTGTCAAAATTTTTCAAGGGCGTATTTAAGACATCTCTTCAAAGTTGGTGAAATTTTAGCTCTAAGATTACTTACTTGGCATAACCTTTACTTTCTTTTCAATTTGATAGATGAATCCAGGAAAGCCATAGCAAACGATTCATTTTTGGACTTTAAAAAATCATTTATCAAAAGATATACAGCAGAAGATTTTGAATAAAGGAGTTTATTTAGAGCTGTTGAACAAAAATTTTAGGTAAATATTTTAAAAGGAGTGATTATTTTGTCATCGTCAACGATTTCTATGTTTTATCTTCTTTTTCTTTTTGGAATCTTTTATTTCCTTCTTATTCGTCCTCAACAGCAAAGAACAAAGAGGCACAGAGAGCTTGTTTTGGGATTGAGAGACGGAGATAAGGTGGTTACGGTGGGAGGAATCTACGGGACCATAAAGCAAGTTACAGACGATACGATTTCTTTAGAGATTGCTGATAAGGTTATCGTGGTATTTTCTAAAGCATCAGTTGCTCGAAGATTATAATTTTTCTTGCTGAAACCGTGATTTTTTGCTATTTTTTAACCTATGTCATCACAAGAAAATTTTGCGGAAAACAAAATAACTTTAGACAATTTAAAGACGAACAAAACGGTTGCCATGTATTTGGATATGGCCGATCAATATATTGGAGCTATAGGTTATACAGAACATGGTGCCAGGCACGCTGGTTTGGTTGCTCACATTGCCCACAACATTCTCGAGAGGTTGAACTATCCCGTAAGAGAGACCGAACTTGCTGCCATAGCGGGCTATTTACATGATATTGGAAATTCCATTAGTCGTCAGGAGCATGGTGTTTCGGCGGCCCTTTTAGCAAGAAGTATCCTTAAAAATATGGGGATGCCTGAAAATGAGATAGCGTTGATTATGAACGCAATAGGCAACCACGAAGAAGAGTACGGCTGGGCAACTCATCCTATAGCGGCTGCCTTGGTTATAGCCGACAAAGCGGATGTTCATCGAAGCAGAGTGAGACAAGAAAGTAAGAATAAAGCGTGTCGAGATAATGATATTCATGATAGGGTAAATTATGCGGCTCAAAAGTCTTTCTTGCGCGTGGATGGTGAAGCAAAAACAATTTCTCTTGAGATTCAAATCGATACGACCATCAGCAAAGTGATGGAGTATTTTGAAATATTTTTAACGCGTATGGTAATGTGCAGAAAAGCGGCTGAGGTTTTAAACTGTCAGTTTAGTTTGGTAATAAATAATATTCAGCTACTTTAAGTAAGGGGGATATGGGTTGCGGTCAAGTACAAAAAATATATTTTCGATACTTTTTGTGGTTATTTTGATTGGTGCTTCGGTTTATTTTATCTATCCTCCCGCCAAATCAACAAGATTGGGTTTGGATTTAAAGGGCGGCTTAAGCGTTTTACTTACCGCTAAAGGCACAAAAGAAGCGCCCGTTACCGAGGATTCAATGGAACAGGCCATGATTATCATTCGCGAGAGGGTGGATAAGATTGGGGTGGCGGAGCCGCAAATTCAAAGACAGGGGACGAATAATATCCTGGTTCAACTTCCCGGAATAAAAGATCCCCAGAAAGCGCTAAGCATTATCGGAAAAACTGCTTTATTGGAATTCAAACCGGTAATTTCAGCAACAGAGGATAAAATAGAGCTTGGAGAAACCCTGATGACCGGGAAAGCTCTTTCTGACGCTTCGGTTAGCTTTGACCAAATGAATAAACCAAAGGTTGATATGAAGTTTACCACAGAGGGAGCAAAACAGTTTGAGGATATAACGGGAAAGATGATTGGTCAAAAACTTGCCATTGTTTTAGATGGAAAGGTGATGTCGGCTCCGACGGTCCAAACGAAAATATCCGGTGGAAGTGCCGAGATAACTGGAAGTTTTACGGTTGAGGAAGCCAAAAACCTCGCACTTGTGCTTCAAACCGGCGCTCTTCCCATAAACCTTGAGATTTCAGAGAACAGGACCGTCGGCCCAACGCTCGGAAGAGATTCTTTAAAAGCGGGTTTGATAGCTGGAACAGTTGGCTTGATTCTTGTCGCATTATATATGGTTTTTTACTACAGGGGATTGGGGCTTATCACCACGATGGCTCTCATTGTCTTTGGGACGCTTTTTTGGGGTTTAATTGCGATTTTCGGGAAAGCTTATCTTTGGACTCTGACTCTTCCTGGAATCGCTGGAATAATTTTAAGTATAGGTATGGCGGCAGATTCGAGTATCGTTATCTTTGAGAGGTTTAAGGAAGAAGTAAGAGCAGGTAAGACCATGCGCATGTCTGCTGATACCGGGTTTAAGTATGCCATTAAGACAATGCTCGACGCGGATTTTGTAACATTGGCGGCGGTTGTTTTCCTCTATTTTCTGGCCGTTGGTCCCGTTCGTGGTTTTGCCCTTACTTTGATTATGGGGATATGCGTTGATTTGTTTACCGCCTTTTTCTTTACCCGCCCCATGCTTGCTTATATTGCGCAATTTAAATTCTTCAACAAGCCGTTGTTCCTCGGGGTAAAGGAGGCAGGCAGATAATGAAATTCGACTTCATTGGTAGAAAGAAAATTTGGTTTGTTTTTTCGGGGGTTTTGATGTTGATAAGTGTTGCTGCCGTTATTTTTCTTGGGCTTAAGCTGGGGATAGATTTTAAGGGTGGCACGCTTTTTGATCTCGTATTTGAAAAAGAAATGACGGTATCTGAAATTCGGGATACTCTTAGGGAATACAATCTGGCTGACAGTGTTATTCAGCATTCAAAAGGTAAAGAGTTCATTATTCGCTCATCCAAAATTGACCAAAAAACTCAGGAATCAATCCTTGAAGATTTTAAAAGTAGTGCGGGGATTAAGGAGATTCGTTATATCCAAGATGTTGGCCCGGGCTGGGGAACACAGGTGACACGCGGCGCGCTCCTGGCGCTTGCAGCGTCGCTTACGACCACCTTAATCTACATAAGTTTTCGTTTTGAATATAAGATGGCTTTTTCGGCCGTTGTGGCACTACTACATGACATTGTGATAACGGTAGGCGTATATGCTTTACTGAGCAGGGAAGTAACTCCCAATGTGATAGCGGGCCTGTTAACGATACTTGGATATTCACTTTATGATACCATCGTTGTTTTTCACAGGATTCAAGAGAATACCAAATATCTTGGTAAAAAAAGATATGCAGATATGGCGAACGAATCACTAAATCAAGTTATTATGCGTTCCATAAATACCTCGCTCACCTCAATAATACCTGTTGTTTGTCTTTTAGTGTTTGGAGGGGAGACCCTAAAAGATTTTGCGCTGGTTCTTGTCGTGGGGCTAATTACAGGAGCTTATTCCTCAATTTTTATTGCAAGTCCTCTTTTTGCCATATGGAAGGAACGCGAGCCCAGATATCGCCCCAAAAAAGCTTGATTGAATAAGTTGGGATAAATATTAAACATCTATAAATTGATGTAAGATATTTATTAGTGCCATAAACCACTGGTTTATCAGGCATATCTGTCGGTAAGTAAATGCGCGCGTTTTAAAGCAAAACAATTGAAAAAAATTAAAAATTTGATTTGTTCATTTTCTTACTCGCCTAAGAATATTTTTTTGTGGGTTGCTCTGGGCTCTTGATTCCTGGTACAGGGCTGTGCCGAGCGTTTATCCTCCCCACTGCATTCTTCGGCGGCGACCTGCAGAACTCACCCGCAGAAGTGCTGCGGGTTCAGACAGCTTCGGTCGAAACCCGCCTCATCAATTGTGTGTTGGCGCTCTCATATGCCTGCCCGCCGGAGGAGGGTCGCCTACAAGCAACCCGCTAGGTTTTAAAAAACGAGAAGAGAACCACTTTTTGCTTAAAAATGATATGGCGGTAATAGCTAAATTCCCCCCTCCCTTGATGGGAGGGGTTAGGGGGAGGGTGAAACAAATAACCCACCCGAGTTTTTAAAAGCTAATGACTTTTGACTGCTTGTTAGCAACCTATTTCTCTCTGTATGCCGGTAGGTACGGCAATGACCCACTTTTTCTCTGTCATCACAAGAGCTTTAGCCCGCGGTGATCCGATAAAGTCATCACGAGTCCCCGCAGATTTTATGCGGGGGTGGTGATCTCAGGAGATTGCCTCTTCCTCTGACGTAACGTTGGAGTTCTCGTTATTAGGCCTCGTACCAGGCAATGACAAAATTCAACAGTCTCATGGCTGAAAAATCTGGAAGCTATCTTTTAATTGAACACACTGGTTGTTGGTGGTATGATAAAAATATATTAGGAGCTCGTCCTATAAGGGGGGCTTAAGATGTCTGACTTGGTGGATAAGGGTATCACCACATTTTTTGCGTTGTGGCTTTTGGCTCATGAGCTTGCCGATGATTTCATAAGGGACACAATCGAAAAAGGAAAAATGACTCCCGAGGAAAAAAAGAAGTTTTTAGATGAGTTTGCGGTAAGAGTTGAAGAAGGGAAAGAGGAGTTAAAGAAATCGATACCCGAGATAACGAGTAGAGCCCTAAAAGAAGTGGGTCTGGTCCCGGCGGAAGAAGTTGAGAAATTAAAAGTTAGGATTGATGAGCTAGAAGAAAAAATTGCCTCAAGGGAAAACCAATAAGATCTTTTTTTGTTTACAGTTTTTTCATAATTTAGTCGGTTGATTAGGGGAACCTATATGGCAACTCTTTCTTTAAAGGCAAAAGATTTGAGGCGTTTTCAGCAAATATTAACCATAGCGGTTAAGCATGGGCTTGGTTACTTTATTGAAAGTTACGGCTTAGCACGATACCTTCTTTTAACAGAAAAGAAGAAGTTTTCTCGTCCGCGCGAAGAAAATTTTGCCGAGCAAGTTAGATTAACCTTAGAAGAACTCGGCCCCACGTTTATCAAAATCGGTCAAATTTTGAGCGTTCGCCCTGATTTAATTCCTCCCGAAGTTATATTTGAACTTGAAAAGCTGCTCGACTTCGCGCCGCCTATGGATTTTTCGGTGGTTCGCGAGGTTATTGAGAGTGAGCTCAAGAAAGAGATTGAAGATATTTTCGACGATTTTGAGCCCAAACCCATCGCGTCTGCCTCGCTGGGGCAAGTTCATAAGGCGTATCTAAAAAACGGGGTTAAAGTGGCTGTAAAAGTTCAGCGGCCCGAAGCAAAAAAAATTGTGGAATCCGATCTCAGTCTCCTCTTTTCTTTAGCTGAGATGATAAAGGATAGAATCAAATTTACCGACATCGTTGGAGTTGTGCAAGAATTTTCGGATTCATTGCACAGGGAGCTTGATTATCAAGTTGAAGCTCGCAATGCTGATAGATTCAGACACAATTTTCACGATGATCCGAAGATAAAGATACCTCTTATTTTTTGGGAATATACAACCACCAGGGCGCTAACGATGGAGTTTATTGAGGGAACCAAGATTAGCGATATGACAACGCCGGAATTACTGGGCATAGACACCACGGAACTGGCGGAATACGGCGCCAAAGTTTTTATGAAACAAGTATTGGTTGACGGATTTTTTCATGCTGACCTTCATCCTTCAAATATTTTTATAACTCCTGATGGGAAAATAGCTTATCTTGACTTCGGGATGGTGGGATATGTCCCGAAGGAAGCGAAGGAACACATGGCCCGTTTGCAGTTTGCTATCTTAAAACAGGAGCCGGACGAGATAATAAAAGAAACCAAGGCCATCGGGGCTGAAATTTCAACCGAAAAAATGGCCGAAATGAAAGAGGACTTAAAAAATATTCTTGCCTCGTACTATGGCAAGTCGCTTGAAGATGTGAAAATTAACATCATTGGAAAGGAATTTCTAGGGCTTCTATATGAGCACCATATAAGGATTCCCAAGGATTACGCTCTTTTAGCAAAGGCCCTGATAACGGTCGAGGGAGCGGCAACCACCCTTTATCCCGATTTTAATATTTTTGAGACGGCGAAGCCATTTTTATATGATTTGATAAAGAGGGAGTATACCCCAGGGATGGCGCTGGAGGAAGTTTACGAAGAAATGAGAAAATATGCTCTTTACCTGCTAGATTACCCAAAGCAATTACACGAGATATTAAATCAGGCGCGAAGCGGGGAATTTCAGATAAGATATAGGCATGTCGGATTGGAAGGGTTATACTCTAAATTAAATATTTTGGCAGCGAGCATAATAATTGCGGCAGTCATCATTGGCTCAGCTTTCTTAGCAACTAGTTCTAGGTATGGCGTTGTTGGAATTATTTGGTTTATTGTTGCGGTTTTTTTGAGTATTTGGGTTATCCTGGCGATTTTAAGGTCTGGGAAGTCGTAAAAGGAGGATGGAGGATGCAGTGGATTCTTATTCTTATCTTAGTTTTAATCCTTGCAGTTACGCTGTTTGCTATTGAAAATGCGACTATTATCAGTTTCTCTTATTTGTTTGGAAAGGCCAACATATCTTTAGCTCTTGTCATTGTTGTATCTGTTATAGTGGGCGCTGTTTTGGGAATACTTGCCAGCGTTCGAAGCATACGAAGAGCAAGGGGTCGTTTTAAACAGAAGAAGAGAGAGCTAAACGACCTCAATAAAGAAATTCAGGAACCTAAAGAAGAACCGGAGATTACAGATTAATTTTGATTCATATGGGAGTAGAGGTTGCCACCAAGTAAAAACTCGTTTTCTGGCAGTAAAATATGGGAAACCTCAATGCCTCAATCTGAGACTTGTAATTTGCTCTCCAAAAATCTTGGTATCTCCAAAACTATCGCCAATCTCCTTATAAATCGAGATATTACTACTTTTGAAGAAGCAAAACTATTTTTATATCCTTCTCTATCCCATCTTCACGATCCCTTTTTAATGTCGGGTATGGCTCTTGCCGTAAATCGCGTAAAAGAAGCCATCTTGCGCGGTGAGAAGATAATCATCTATGGAGATTTCGACGTCGATGGGATTACCAGCACATCTCTTATGGTTTTGGCGTTAAGAGAACTCGGGTCAAATGTCGATTTTTACATCCCCAGCCGTTTCGATGAAGGATACGGACTGAACAAATCCGCTCTAAAAAAATTAAAAGAGGCTGGTTCGTCTTTAATCATAACGGTTGATTGCGGTATCACGGCCATCAAGGAAGTTGATTACGCCAATAAGATTGGTTTGGACATTATCATAACCGACCACCACCTGCCTGGAGAAAGTTTACCCATAGCTCTTTCGGTAATAGACCCCAAACAAAATACGTGTCTGCGATATCCATATGCCGAGCTTGCTGGAGTGGGTGTTGCCTTTAAGCTTATCCAAGCTCTATACGACGATCTGAAAATGGATTTAAACCTTAATGGTTGCTTAGATTTAGTTGCCCTTGGAACCATCGCCGATATGGTGCCTCTTTTAAACGAAAACAGAGTTATAGTAAAAGAGGGTTTGGCGATTTTAAATGAGACTCAAAGACCTGGACTTGTTGCTTTAAAGGAAGTTTCCGGTCTGCTGGATAAAGAAATTACTGCCGGACAGGTTGGTTATTGGCTGGCTCCGCGGCTAAATGCCGGCGGACGTATAACAAATGCAAGCAAATGTGTCGAGTTGTTGCTAACTGACGATATCGAGTTTGCGAGAAAAACCGCTAAGTATTTGGATGAAAAGAATAAGGAGAGACAAAATCTTGAGGAAAAAATTTTAAACCAAGCCCTTGAAAAGGTTGAAAATGAAGTAGATTTAGAAAAAGAAAAGGTCATAGTGATAGCGTCCGAGGGTTGGCACGAGGGAGTTAAGGGGATCGTTGCCTCGCGGCTTCTCAACAGGTATTTTCGTCCCGTGTTTATTTTTACAATAAAAGCCAACAAAGCCAGCGGCTCGGCCAGGAGTGTATCGGGATTTCATCTTTTTGATGCCTTGTCTCAATGCGATGAAATCTTGGAGCGTTATGGCGGCCATGCGTGTGCTGCCGGCCTATCTCTTCCAGTAGAGCATCTCGGTTCCTTCAGAGAAAAAATAAATCAGATAGCGGATGAAACGCTCGATGAATCCGATTTGATTCCTAAATTATCCATAGATTTAGATTTACATGTTTCTCAAGTTAACGAAACCTTGTTAAAGGAGATTGAGCTGCTCTCTCCCTTTGGTATCGGAAATCCGACGCCGGTTTTATCTTTAAAAAATACCTTATTAAACAATCTGAGCTACGTTGGGGATGGAAAGCATTTAAAATTTTCAGTTCCCGGGCCGCCCGCAATCGGGGGCAGGAGCATCTCAGGCATCGGCTTCAATTATCCAAAGGACAATTTTGAAAAAAACTATCAGCCGATAATAGCCGATTTGGCATTTAATCTCGATAAAAATATTTGGAACGGGCGGGAAGAATTGCAGTTGAAGCTGGTGGATTTGAAGATTCTTGAAAATCTGCCAGAAGACCTGCCCCCGATTGCGGGCGGCGATTTTGTCGAGAGGTTATTTGCCGATGCGTCTGAGATTATTAAGAATGAGGATTATAAGAATATCGGCGATGCGGATTCGTTCTATTCCAAGGTTGCCGGAGTTACTTTTGAGGGACGCCAGGATATTTTAATAAACCTTGAAGGGGGAACTTGTTTGAATTTAATACGTGAACCCAACAATCCGCACGACGAAAACGCGATTCGCATAGATGATGAGAGTGGAAACAATTTGGGCTACATAAAAGCCGCGATGGCCAAGCATCTTGCGCCCATTATGGATTCGGGCTACGAATATGAAGGAAGAGTTACCGAGGTTACCGGAAAAGAGACGGATAAACCGCCCGCAATCGGGGGCAGGCATCTCGGTGTGAATATTCTGATCAAAAAGAAGAAGATTGGTGGGGCCATCGAACAGGGAATTATATCATCGGTATCACAGGAGCTCAAAGACCTTGATAGACCAACTCTTGTAAACGAGCTTGCCAAAAGATTTTTAAATGGAAACGAGCTGCGCGATAAGCAGAAAGAAGCATTAGAAAATCTTTTACAAGGGAAAAATTGCTTGACGATTATGGGCACGGGCAGGGGAAAATCGGCAATATTTCATATCTTTTCTGCCATTGAAGCCATCAAAGATAACAAAATTTCGGTAATTTTATATCCTTTGCGCTCCCTCATAAATGACCAGCACTGTTATTTAAAGCGCGTTTTCGGTGAAATTGGCTTAAACGTCATCCATCTTTCGGGAGATGTTGATTTTGATGAAAGGGAAAGTATCTTTGCCGCGCTTGCTTCGGGAGAAGCCCACGTCGTCTTGACCACGCCGGAGTTTATCTATCACAACAAGTTTGAGTTCGACAAACTAAAGAAGAGAATAGGTTTTTTGGTGGTCGATGAGTGTCATCATGTGAGCACATCCTCTCAGCTTCACAGGCCGCTTTATGGTCAGTTAGATGGAGTTATAGCTTCAATGGGGAATCCGTTAGTTCTTGCCATAACCGCTACGGCTGGAGAGAAGGTTGCCCCGACCATACATAAAACGTTGGGGATAGAAAAAGTCGTTATCGATCCGAACGTGAGGAAAAATTTAAGATTAATTGATAAAAGAGGGATAAGAAAAAAAGACCTTTATATAAAAGATGTCATAGCTCAGCAGGAGAAGTCAATTATTTATGTAAACAGCAGGGAGCAGAGTGTGAAAATTGCCTCTGCGCTTAGAGAATCCGTGCCCCATCTGAGAAATAGAATCGTCTATTATAACGCAGGCATGGATTCGAGCTTGAGGTGTGAAGTTGAAGAAAGATTTAGGAGCGGTGATTTCTTAACGGTGGTATCCACGAGCGCCTTCGGTGAAGGGGTAAATATTCCCGACATTCGTCATATTTTTCTTTATCACATGCCGTTTAGCTTTATAACTTACAATCAGCAGAGCGGCAGGGCTGGTCGAGATGATGAAGTATCGAATATCCACATTTTATTTGGCGAAAAGGATGCCAAAATAAACAGATTAATTCTTGAATCTATGGCTCCCTCCAGAAAAGAGTTGGTTAACCTTTACAGGGCTTTAAAAAATATTTCAAAAGGGTCACCCGAAGGGTTTGAGATGACCAACAAAGATATTTTAAGCGAGGTTGAATTTTTTGGAAGGACCTTTTTGAACGAAAACGGGGTCTCGGCAGGTCTTAAAATATTTAAGGAGCTTGGTTTAATTGAGGTTTCTGGAAGCGGTCTTTCGAGGAAAATTAAGTTGTGTGATTCCTTGCCTGTCGGCCGTGCCTACCGTCAGGCAGGCAGACACGGGGTGGGAAAGCTATCGCTCTCCGATTCAACCAGACATGAAGAAGGGCAAGACGAAAAAGCGCTGTTCAATGAATTTAAAGAGTGGGTTTTAAATAGCTCTCCGGAAGATTTACTCTCTATGATTAACCAGCCAATTTATCCAAAGGATTGGTTGGAGGGTTAGAAGAGAAGGGGATAGGGTAAAGTTATTGATGGCAGATAGCGAATGGCTGCAGGTTGGTCATTGCGAGTGACCCGCCAATAGCGGGGAGCGTGGCAATCTCGTTCTCACCTCCCTTAATGGGAGAGGGTTGGGGAGGGTGAATTTTCCATTTCCCGCCTGTCCGCCTTCAGCCAGAGGGCTGGTTTATCTTGACCAACATCGAAGGAGGTTTGGTACTTGAACTTACTCCCAACTCCCCGCCTGCCTGCGCCTATGACCCGCTGCGGGTTGGCGGGCAGGCCAACTAACAGACTTTCGCCTGTCCGCCTCTGGCGGAACTTATAGACTTTGTCTATTAGAGGATAAACCCACATTTTGTTGAATTTTTTAGATTGTGATTTGATATACTAATAAAGTTAAAAGCTACAATAAACGGAGCAATGATGTTTGAACAATATTTCAAAGACATCTTCAACACAACTAAAACAGGTGATGCAACAGAAGAAAGTTATTACCCGGACCTCAAAAGACTCATTGAAAATTGGGGCGAACAAAAAGGAAAGAAATTTTATATTACTCCTCTTCCAAAAAGAACCGAGGCGGGAAACCCCGATTTTCGCATCTGGGATGGGAAACAGAAAATTGTTGGTTATGTAGAAGCCAAAGCCCCAACGGTTGAACATCTCGATACGATACAAGGAACAGAACAATTAAAACGCTATCGCCATACATTTCCTAACCTTATTCTCACAAACTTTTTTGAATTTCGCCTTTATCGAAACGGAGAGCTTGTCAACAGCGTTCAAATTGGGCGCCCTTTTGTTATGCACAAACTAAAAACTGTTCCTCCCGTTGAAAATCGGGACAAATTTTTGGAACTTCTTGAGCAGTTTTTTTCTTTTTCTATCCCCAAAACTTACACAGCAAGAACCTTGGCTATTGAATTGGCAAAAAGAACGCGATTTTTGCGAGATGAAATTGTTGCGGAAGAATTGAGAGAAGAAGAAAAAAAGCAAGAAGGTTATCTTTTTGGTTTTTATAAAGCTTTTAAAGATCATCTCATCGCTTCTCTAACTGTAAAAGATTTTGCCGACCTATACGCGCAAACGATAACCTACGGACTCTTTGCCGCTAGAAGTCGGGCTGAGGATGGTTTCAACAGAAAGCTGGCTTTTGATTATATTCCTCGTACTATCGGTATTTTGCGCGACGTTTTTCGCTTTATATCCTCAACAGATTTGCCCGAATCTATGGAG
>DSBK01000082.1 GCA_011046085.1 Actinomycetota bacterium | reverse complement strand
CCCACCTTCGGCACCACAAATTCAGTCCATAGCTGATAGTAAACCAATTCAATTCTTAATTCTCCAAGTCCTTAGGCGGGCAGGCCCACCTTCGGCACCATCATTTATCCTTCGGCGGGCAGGCCCACCTTCGGCACCACAAATTCAGTTCATAGCTTATAGCTGATAGCTCATAGATAGATTGAAGAAAGTGTAATTTATGTTTATGGTTCTAGTTTTTATCAACGAACTCCGAACTCATAACGATGAACCATGAACTAAAGTGCTAAAATTTTCACCAATTCAATAAGATCATCATCGATAATTGGTCTCTTTGAAAAAGCATCCTCGAGAAAAACAGAATTAATATCGTGCCCTGTTAATCCGACCATTTTGTCATTTTCCCCACTTAATAGCAATTTAACTGCCTCAGCTCCTAATCGAGAGGCAATAATTCTATCAAACGCAGATGGTGTGCCGCCCCGCTGAATGTGACCCAAGACTGTAACTCTTACATCTATATTGAGTTTACGTTTTATCTGCTCAGCGATATTAAAAGCATGCCCCGCACCTTCCGCCACCACTATGAGATTATGAAGTTTTCCCCGCTCCTGACCATACTTTATGCTGGCGCACAAAGAATCAATATTCCATGATCTCTCAGGAATAACAACACAATCCGCCCCACCAGCAATTGCAGAATAAAGAGCAATCATTCCCGAATTTCGACCCATCACTTCAACCAGAAAAGTTCGTTCAAAAGCAGAAGCCGTATCGCGGATTTTTGAAATGGCATCGATTGCAGTATTCACGGCCGTGTCAAAACCAATACAATAATCGGTCCCCCATAAATCGTTATCTATGCTTGCCGGAACACCCATTGTTAAAATGCCATAACTATAAAGAACGTGGGCGCCTCTCAATGAGCCATCGCCACCTACAACAATTACTGCATCTACGCCAAGCTTTTTGAGATTTGCCGTGGCTTTCTTTTGTCCCTCCGAAGTCTCAAACTCTGGAACACGCGCTGTTCCTAAAAATGTTCCGCCCTTGTCCATTTGCCCACCAACCGAGGTGAGGTCAAGCTCTTCAAATTTGTTCTTAATGAGTCCTTCAAAACCATTAAAAAAGCCGACAACAGAGAGTCCGCCATAGATAGCAGTTCTGGTAATGGCTCGTATGGCCGCGTTCATTCCGGGGGAATCACCACCGCTTGTGAGAACCCCTACCCTTTTCAACGTACCTCCTAAAAAGTCGAAATTATCTAGCTTTCTTTGTATGCGCCAATTTTTCTTAATCGTTCATATCTTATATTTAAAAGTTTTTGAACCGGAACTTTCTTTAATTCAATGAGATTGTCCATTAAAATTTTTTTCAAGACATTCGCCGTTAATTCAAAACCACGATGAGCCCCCCCCAACGGCTCATCTATAATTCCATCGATAATGTTGTGTTTGAGAAGATCATTCGCGGTAAGCTTGAGCGCTTTCGCCGCTTCCGAAGCTCTCGTCTCGTCGTGCCATAAAATGCTCGCGCATCCCTCGGGAGTTATGACAGAGTAATACGCATTCTCAAGCATAAAAACCCGGTCTCCTACGCCAAGCGCAAGAGCCCCGCCACTGCCGCCCTCGCCTATATTCACAACGATGACTGGCACCGGAAGTATGCTCATCTTCACAAGATTTTCAGCTATGGCTCCTGCCTGCCCGCGCTCTTCCGCTTCTATACCCGGATAAGCGCCAGGAGTATCAATAAAACAAACGAGTGGAAGTTTAAACTTTTCCGCAAGACCCATGAGCCGCAATGCTTTTCTATAACCTTCTGGATGAGGCATACCAAAATTTCTAGCGACATTTTCCTTGGTATCCTTGCCTTTTTGATGTCCCAAAACCATAACCCGCTTACCTTCTAAAAAAGCAGGACCGCCAACCAGGGAAGGATCATCACCACAAAGTCTATCACCGTGAAGTTCAGTAAAGTCAGTGCAAATTTTGCCAACGTAATCTAAAGTACGAGGCCTGTTTGGATGTCTTGCTATCTGAAGTTTTTCCCAAGGAGAAAGGTTCGTATAAATTTTCTCTCGAAGCTTGTTTATCTGTTCCTCAAGATACCTAACTTCTTCGGTAATTTCAGGACTCTCCGCTAGGGGCAACTTCTTAAGTTCATCAAGCTTTATTTCCAATTCAACCACAGGTTTTTCAAAATCCATCATGAACCTTTTCATTCTGTTTCACCCACAAAAAAATCGAGCAATTTTGAAATCGTCTCTTTTAGATCCCTTCTATGAACAACAAGATCAATTTGACCATAGTCGAGCATAAATTCTGCCCTTTGAAAATCTTTCGGGAGCTTTTGCCGAATTGTTTTCTCTATAACGCGCGGTCCCGCAAATCCGATTAAAGCTTCGGGTTCAGCGATAACAACATCACCTAAAGAAGCGAAACTTGCCATAACTCCACCCATCGTAGGATTTGCAAGGACCGAGACGTAGGGAAGATTTGTTTCTTTAAAACGAGCCATCGCGGCGCTTGTTTTGGCCATCTGCATCAGGGAAAATATTCCTTCCTGCATACGCGCGCCACCAGAGGAAGATACTATAATTAGAGGGAGCTTATCTGTGATCGCCCTTTCTATTGCGCGAGTCACCTTTTCCCCAACAACAGAACCCATGCTGCCCCCGATAAAACGAAAATCCATGGCAACTATCATTACGGGATGATTGTTTAACTTGCCTTTTGCATTTACCGCCGCATCAGCAAGCTTTGTCCTCTCCTGGGATTGGTTTAAACTCTCAAGATATGTCTTCTCCGATGTAAATTTCAACGGATCCGCTGGCAAAAGATGCTTATCAAATTCTTTAAATTTTCCATCGTCCAGAAGAAGGTGCAACCTCCCGTATGCGGACAATTCATGATGAAAATCGCATTTCGGACAGACCTCTAAATTATTTACAAGTTCTTTCTGATATACAATTTCCCCACATTTTTTACACTTTGACCAAACACCGTCAGGTATAGTTCGTTTTTCAATTGCGGGGGTTATCTGAGTATATTTTTCTTTTTTATGAAACCACTCTGATATTGGCATATAGCCTTAGCCGCCTATCGTCTTTTTGATATCTCTAATAAACTTGCCAATTTTATCATATTCTATACCAGAATCCTCAATTAAATCTATCAAGGCGCTGCCAATTATTATTCCATCCGCTAATTTCGAGACTTTTTTAGCCACTTCTGTTGAGGAAATGCCAAATCCAACCGCCAAAGGTTTATCTGTTTGAGAACGTACCCTCCGCATAAAACTCGAAAGCTCCATCGGCAAGTTATCTCTTGCCCCGGTCACACCCGTAAGAGAAACACAGTAAATAAAACCACTTGACGCTGAAACTATTTTCTCAATTCTCTCATCATCGCTCGTAGGAGCGACCAAAAAAATGGTGTCTAAAGAATTGACGGTGGCTACTTTACACCAAGAAGCCGCCTCTTCTGGTGGCAAATCAGGGACTATTACCCCATCGATCCCGATGGAAATTGCCTTTTCGGCAAATTTCTTTTCGCCGTAGCAATAAATAACATTGTAATAAGTCATAAAAACGAGGGGGATATCTGTTTTCTTTCTCAAGTTAGCAACCATTTTAAAAATATCTTCCACGTCCACCCCGCTCGATAAAACCGCCTCCGATGCCCTCTGAATCGTGGGACCATCAGCCAGCGGATCAGAATAAGGGATCCCTATTTCTACGATATCGGCCCCGTTTGCCGCAAACAGCTCAATGAGTTTCTCGCAAGCATCAAGGGTGGGGTAACCTCCCGTTATATATGGAATAAGGGCTTTTTTGTCCCTTGCTTTCAATTCTTTAAATTTGTGCTCGATTCGGCTCATGAATCAACCCCCAAAATTTTAGCGACAGTTTCTAAATCCTTGTCTCCACGTCCAGATAAATTCACCACAACAACTTTGCCGCTTGCTTTTGGAGCTAACCTTTCAAGATAAGCTATAGCATGCGCGCTTTCGAGCGCCGATATGATGCCTTCTTTTTTGCTCAAAAACTCAAAAGCTCTCAGCGCTTCATCGTCTGTCACCGCAACGTATTCAACTAAGCCTTTTTCTTTAAAATAGCTGTGTTCCGGTCCAACGCCTGGGTAATCAAGCCCGGCAGAGATGGAATGCGCCTCTTTTATCTGACCAAATTCATCCTGAATTACATAACTCATCGAACCGTGAAGCACGCCGACATCGCCTCGGGCCAATGGCGCCCCGTGTTTTCCAGTTTCGAGTCCAAAACCAGCGGGCTCAACTCCTATTAATATGGTTTTTGTATTTAAAAATGGGTAAAAAATCCCTATCGCATTGCTTCCGCCTCCCACGCAAGCCACAATATAGTCTGGGTTTTTTCCCTCTTGTTTTTGAATTTGTTCTTTGGTTTCCTTGCCAATCACCATTTGAAAATCCCGCACCATCGCCGGATATGGATGTGGACCTGCAACGGAACCTATGATATAGAAAGTGTTCTCTACATTGGTCACCCAATCTCTTATGGCCTCGTTCATAGCATCTTTAAGCGTTCTGCTGCCCGAAGTAACTGGAATGACTTCTGCTCCTAAAAGTTTCATTCGCAAAACATTCGGCGCTTGGCGTATTGTGTCTTCTTCTCCCATATAGACATGACACTCCATGCCAAACAGCGCGGCAACGGTTGCCGTTGCTACACCGTGTTGGCCTGCGCCCGTTTCGGCGATAATCCTTGTCTTATTCATCCTTTTAGCCAAAAGAGCCTGGCCGATTGTATTATTAATCTTGTGAGCCCCTGTGTGGCAAAGGTCTTCACGCTTCAAATAAATTTTTGCGCCGTAATGTTCCGAGAGTCTCTCGGCAAAATATAGGGGGGTTGGCCTACCAGCATAATCTCTTAAATAGCGGTCAAGTTCCGCTTGAAAATTCTTATTTACGCCATACTTTTTATAGGCAGCTTCAAGATCCGCCAAAGCCGCCATTAACGTCTCCGGCACATATTTTCCACCAAATTTTCCAAAATGTCCTTTTGAATCGGGTAATATCATGTCGCTTCGCTCCATTGTAAAATTCAAATTGTAAAGTGCAAAAATACTTATTTTTCAATCTTGAAATTTAAAATCAGTTGATGCTGCTTGGCAGGCTTTTATAAAAGCTCGGATTTTGTTTGGGTCTTTCTTCCCTGGCCCTTCTTCAACACCACTGCTTACATCAACGGCATAAGGTTGAACAAAATTTATGGCCTCGATAACGTTTTTCACATTAAGGCCACCGGAGAGAATTATCGGTTTGCCAAAATCCTTTGCTTTTTTTGCAATTTCCCAGTTAAAAACCTCGCCAGTTCCTCCAGGTTTTCCTTCTACAAAAGCATCAAGAAGGAAGGCATCTACATCATACTTACCTAAAGTGTTTAAATCACAAAAATCCCTTACGCGAAATGCTTTTATAACCTTCTGAGAAAAACCCGCGCAATACTCCTGCGATTCACCTCCATGAAACTGCAGAACATCAAGCTGACAACGAGAAGCGATGATCTTTACCGTTTCTATCTTTTCGTTAACAAACACGCCCACCTTGCTGACGAAGGGCGGGAGAGCTAAACTTATCTCCTCCCCCACCTCAACATCGATTTCTCTGGGACTTCCGGCAAACACAAATCCAATTGCATCTGCTCCCAGCGTGCTTGCAAGTAAAGCATCTTTAATATTTGTTATGCCACAAATCTTTGTTCTAACCATGTTTAGTTTATTAGTCGGGAGTTATTAGTTAGGAGTTTTATTTCAGTCCCTTCACTTTTCACTCCCAACTATCGACTGTCCACTCCTCACTATTTTAGGCTTGCCTCGTAATCGGGAAGTTCCGCAAGCGCTTCTTCTATCTTCTCCTTTGGATACGTGTAATCTTCGAGATTGCCGGCAAGATAATTATCGTAAGCTGACAGATCAAAATGCCCGTGTCCGCTAAAGCCAATTGTGATACATTTTTCTTCGCCAGTCTCTTTGCATTTCATGGCCTCATCGATTGCCCCCTTAATTGCATGAGCCGTTTCCGGCGCTGGAATAATGCCCTCGGTTTTCGCAAAAAGCAAAGCCGCTTCAAAAGTGGGATTTTGATGATACGCCCTTGCGCTTATAACACCCTTGTTAACCAGCAAACATAGGAGAGGCGCATCTCCATGGTATCTTAAACCCCCCGCGTGAATGGGAGAAGGAACAAAATTGTGACCCAGTGTATACATCTTCAAAAGCGGAGTCATCTGAGCTACGTCTCCAAAATCATATCGATACATACCCTTGGTTAGAGTTGGGCAAGAAGTAGGCTCGATGGCAATTATCTCAATATCCTCACCAGCTAATTTGTCTTTAACGAAGGGAAAGGAGAAACCAGCAAAGTTGCTTCCTCCACCAACGCAGCCAACTATCACATCCGCCTTATCTCCAGCTATTTCAAGCTGCTTCTTTATTTCCAGACCCATTATCGTTTGATGTAGAAGAACGTGGTTTAGAACACTTCCAAGCGAATATTTGGCATCGTCATGTGTGGCCGCATCCTCCACCGCCTCTGAAATTGCCATACCAAGACTCCCCGGGGTATTTGGGTCTTTTTCTAAAAAACTCTTCCCGGCATTAGTTAGGTTGGTTGGTGAGGGATGAACTTCTGCCCCCCACACGTGCATCAATGATTTGCGATATGGTTTTTGTTCATAACTAACTTTAACCATATAAACGGTGCATTCGAGTCCAAATAAATTACACGCGAAAGAGAGAGCGCTCCCCCATTGCCCTGCTCCAGTCTCGGTACAAATCCTTTTGGTTCCTTCCATTTTGTTGTAATATGCTTGAGCAACGGCCGTATTTGGCTTATGGCTTCCGGGAGGACTCACGCTTTCGTTCTTATAATAAATTCTAGCAGGAGTCCCTAACGCCTTCTCAAGGTGAACCGCCCTATGAAGAGGAGTGGGCCTCCAAATTTTGTAAACATCCATCACCTCATCTGGAATCTCAATCCATCTCTCCTGGCTCACTTCCTGCTTGATAATTTCCATTGGAAAGATGGGCGCGAGATCCTCGGGGCCAATGGGCTTACCTGTTTTTGGATTAAGTGGAGGCAAAAGAGGTGCGGGTAGATCTGGTTGTATGTTGTACCATGCCTTTGGAATCTCTTTCTCGCTTAAGAAAATCTTGTTGTCATCCATTCACTTCACTCCTTTAATTAATTTTTAGTCAACGGTCATTAGTTGTTATTTAATTATATTCAATTTTTACCCAATAATTCTCTTACTTTTTTTCCAACATCTTCGCTTTTCATTATGGTCTCGCCAACCAAAGCAGCATCTACGCCAGAATTCTCTAATCTTACCATATCAGCGCGATCACGTATCCCGCTTTCACTAACCACAATTTTATCAGGAGGAATTAGGTGACTTAATTTAATTGACTTAGTTATATCCACTTTAAACGTGTTTAAATCCCGATTATTTATTCCTATAATTTCAGCGCCGCTCTTTAGGGCCCTCTCAATCTCTTCCTCAGTGTGAGTTTCAACTAATGCATCTAAACCCATCTCTCTTGCCAGATTTAAAAGTTTTATTAAAATTTTATCGGTGAGAATAGCAACGATCAAAAGAACGGCATCCGCCTCAGCTACGCGGGATTCATAAATTTGATATTCATCAAATATAAAATCCTTGCGCAAAACAGGGATGGAGGTAACCCCTCTAACGATTTTTAAAAAATTTAAACTACCATAAAAATAATTATTCTCAGTAATGACCGATGTTGCTGAAACGCCGTTTTGTTCATATATCTTTGCTAACTCAACAGGATTAAAATCTTTACAGATAATACCCGCCGAAGGAGATGCCTTCTTTATCTCCGCGATAAGACCAAAATCTCTCTTCTTAAATGAATCTTTAAAATTTCGCGTTGGGAATAGCTTAGAAATTTGCCTCTCCAAAATATCCAAAGGAAAATTCTCTTTTTGTCTTTCTAGTTCTATTTTTTTATCTCGAACAATTTTCTCTAAAATCATCTTTGCTTAATCCAATCTCTTATTTTGTGTTTCTATTAAGATAACTTTTGACTGTATTCAACAAGCTTGTTTAGTTTTTCTAGAGCCGCCCCTGAGTTGATGGATTTTTCGGCCAACATCACTGCATCATTTAAATTATCTGCTTTACCACCAACCAAAATTGCACCTGCCGCGTTAAGTACAACGATATCTCGTTTATGTCCTTCTTCTCCGTTAAGAATTGCCTTCGTGATATGAACATTTTCGTCCTTATCTCCACCCAATATATCGCTAGGGGTTGCCCTTTTTAATCCAAATTCCTCCGGGCTTATCTTAAAACTTTCAACATTTCCATTTTTTAGCTCAGACACTTTACTCAATCCAGTGGTAGAAAGTTCATCTAAACCATCCGCTCCATGGACAACTAGGGCATGCTTGCACCCCAAGTTTCCGAGAACCTGGGCAAAAACATCCGTTAAATTTTCACTATACACACCAATTATCTGAGCAAGAGCTTTTGCTGGATTGGTCAACGGCCCGAGAGCATTAAAAACCGTCCTGATTCCCATGGCTTTGCGACTGGGCATTACGTATTTTATCGCCGGGTGGAGTAGAGGCGCAAACATGAAACCTATCCCTACCTCATCAACACACTTTGCCACCCGTTGGGGATCAAGCTCAATACAAACTCCGAGGGCCTCTAAAACATCGGCGCTCCCGCATCGACTTGAAACAGAACGATTCCCATGCTTAGCTATAAAAACTCCGGTTCCAGCAGCAACAAAAGCAGCCGTTGTCGAGATATTGAAGGTTCCGGAGGAATCCCCACCCGTACCACATGTATCCACGACAAATTTGTGAGAAGTGCGTACCGAAGTTACCTTCGCAATCATGGTTTCCGCAAAACCGGTAAATTCATCCACGGTCTCACCCTTCATTCTAAGAGCCGTGAGAAAGGAGCCAATCTGGGCATCATGAGCTTTGCCGCTCATTATCTCTTCCATAACTGCCCTCGATTCCTCACGAGTTAAGTCTTTTTTTTCAATAAGCTTTTTTATTGCATCAACTATCATCTTCTTACCTCCTTTGAGTTGGGAATTACAATTTAATTAATTGCTCTCCACTATCTACCAGACTGTTTAATTTCGTCACTGCGAGCGATCAAAGGGAGCGTGCCCGTATCGGGGACAAGGCTTCGCCTCGCAATGACGCTAAAATGTACTCCTGCCTGTCGGCAGACACGGCATTTTGGCTATTATTCAACAGTCTTTCTACTACCCACTTTCCATTAACAAACTGACAACTTCAAAAAATTGCCCAATATCTTTTTCCCTTCTGTTGTTAATATCGATTCCGGGTGAAATTGAATCCCCTCCAACGGATACTCCTTGTGTCGCACCCCCATAATTATTCCATCATCAGTCTTGGCGGAAACCTCAAAGCAATCCGGCAAAAACTTCGCCTCAGCGATCAGGGAATGATAACGAGTAGCGATGAACGGGTTTTCAATATTTTCAAAAATTGTTTTCCCATCATGATAGATCGCTGAGGTCTTTCCATGTACCGGATAAGACCCCCTTACAACTTTTCCGCCCAGGGCTTGAACAATTGACTGATGCCCCAAACATACCCCTAAAATGGGTATCTTCCCCATAAGGTTCTTCACCAAATCTACTGAGATGCCAGCTTCGTTTGGTGTACAAGGTCCCGGTGAAATAACTATATGGTCAGGATCAATTTTTTCAATTTCTGAGAACGTAATTTTGTCGTTGCGAAAAACCTTTAAGTCCGCTCCAAGCTCCCCCAAGTATTGAACTAAATTATATGTAAATGAATCATAATTATCTATCATCAAAATCATTCTTAACCCCCTGTTGGTTGACAGTCGGTAGTTGGTAGTCGGTAGTCAAACTTTTTAATTAAAAAATAAAAAATATATAGAAAAATTTAAAATTGAAGACCAAACAATAAAAGATAAAATTCTAAAATGCTTTCAACCCAAAGAGTTGTCCTCTGGACAAAAACTTTTTTTCGTCAGACCAGTATCTGGAATTCTTAATTTTAGTTTTTCACTTTTTCGTAAGACCAGGCGACCCTGTACCAGGTATCTGGCATTTTCCATTTTCCATTTAACCTTACCCTTTATCCTTCTTAACTCCCAACTACCCACTACCAACTCCCCGCCTGCCTAGGCCTATGACCCGCTGCGGGTTGGCGGACAGGCCCGCTAGATGAGTCCATCCTCTGCCATCTTTATGGCTTTCAACATTCCCTTAGCTTTGTTTACCGTTTCCTCATATTCGTTTTCGGGAACCGAATCGTAAACGATGCCTGCTCCTGCCTGTACATAAGCTATGTTTTTATGAACAGTAATCGTTCTAATGGTTATGCAGGAATCAAGGTCACTGGAGTAACTAAAGTAACCCACAGCCCCAGCATAAGGACCTCTAACCGTCGGCTCCAATTCGTCGATAATCTCCATCGCCCTTATCTTTGGAGCTCCCGAAACGGTACCCGCGGGAAAAATAGACCGCAAAGCATCGAACGAATCTTTTCCCTTCTTAAGTTGGCCTGTAACGGTAGAAACGATATGCATAACATGAGAATACTTCTCTATGCCCATTAAGTCACCGACTTCGACAGTTCCCGGCGCGCATACACGACCAACATCATTTCTACCTAAATCAACGAGCATGATGTGCTCCGCTCGCTCTTTCTGGTCATTTAATAAACTCTCTTCTAAATTTGCATCTGCCGCATAGTCTGAGCCACGTGGCCGTGTCCCCGCTATGGGACAAGTAAAAACCTTATTACCAGAAACTTTAACGAGCATTTCGGGAGATGAACCGATAATCTCCAATTCTCCCAATTTAAGGTAGTACATATATGGGGAGGGATTTATCATTCTAAGAGCGCGATAGATATCAAATGGATCTGACGAAATCTCCGTAGAGAACCTTTGAGAGAGCACTACCTGCAGTATATCGCCAGCTCTAATATATTCTTTTGCCTTCTCAATGTTTTCAATAAAATCTTTCTTGGATGTGTTTGAAACAACACCGTAATTTACGCTTTTAATCTCTTTGGATTGTTCGGGTCGAGGTCTTTTTAGTTTTTCAATAAGAACGTCTATTTTACAGACGGCCTTATCATAGACCGACCTTAAATCCCCGTTTACGTGAGCATTGGCTACCACTTTAATTTTGTGCTCAAGATGATCAAATATGAGTATGGTGTCTGTAAAAAAGATCGACATTTCCGGAAGATGGACATCATCATGAACCGTTTTTGGAATATCCTCGAAATATCTAATCATATCGTAGCCAAAATAACCAACCGCCCCACCAAAAAAAGGAGGTAATCCTTGAATCTTTGCGGGACGATACTCTGAAATAATATCTTTGACGGCATCGAGGGGATTTGTGAGTTTTGTAACTTTCTCTTTTCGATTATTTTTTATGGTAACCATACCATTTTCACAACCAATCGTAAGGTAGGGATCACATCCAAGAAAAGAGTAGCGGCCAAACCTTTCCCCTTTTTCCGCACTTTCCAACAAAAAAGCATAATCATTTTCGCCAAGTTTTTGGAAAGCGGAAACGGGAGTTTCAATATCTGCAATCAGTTCCCGGTAAATCGGTATTAAATTAAAATTCTTCGCCAATCTCTCAAATTCATTAAAATCAGGACAATACATTTTCTCCCCCAAAATAAAAAAGTCTCTCACCTCTTAAAGAGGCGAAAGACTTACTTCCGCGGTGCCACTCAAATTTCCCGCTACATGCGAGACACTTAAAAAAGTACAGCCCATTAAATTAAGGGCGATACCTTATTCCTTTTAACGGTGGAATTTCCGAATCCGCTACTCTCCTACCATCAGCAGAATTTTGCTTCATACCTAAAAGACCCATTCACTTAAATTCTTGGCATCGGTTTCCACCTACCCCGACTCTCTTTAGCCATATAATTTAAGCTACTATTTCTTTTCGCAGGCTTATTCCATATAAATTATAAAAATATTACCAAAAACTGGGTTATTAGTCAAACTAGAGCTTTTTTCTCTTCACCAAACTACGCTTTTTTGGCGGTTTCTTCGGCTTTCGTGATTTTCTTCCTTAATGCCTCATCAACTTTTTCGTATCCTACCTTTGCTCCCTCTTCTACTGCCTCCAAAACCCTTGCTTTTTGAGACTCATACGCCTTCTTGCCAGACCCTATAAGCTCCTCGGCTTTTACCTTAAATTCTTTCCGCGTTTCTTTGCCAGGTTTCGGTGCAACTAATATCCCCGTTAAAACGCCCGCCAACGCTCCTATGGCAGCACCTATTCCGAGTCCTACACCCATGCCGGAAATGAAAATCTTTGAAGAGTGAACCATGCCTTCTAAACGTTCTTCCGTCATCATAAGCACCTCCAGGAAAGTCTCTGTCTTACACTTTTAATTATAACTTACCGCAAAGTCTTTGCAATTTTTTTAATTGTCATCATAACGGTAAAAAGAACAAAGGCTCCTACTAGCATTGCTTGATTTGTGTCAAACACAGGCATCCACTTAACGTCCTCATCAGTTACTATAATGCAGCCCAACGGCTTGGCAGCCACACCCATTCCGCCCCCGTGTCCGCGTGGACCTTTGGCCTCTTCTCCCTCGGGCGTTTCGCCTCCACCTGTTCCTCCGCCCATTCCTATACGAGCCACCGGAATGATGGTTTTATTTCCAATCTTTTTAGGTTCACCAAAAACCGCTTCCACGCTTGCAGTTGTTTTTAACTGCTCAATAAACTCTTTCAAAATTTCATCATATTTCATTTTATTCACCTCAACTTTCTGATGATTTAACTTGCCTTTTGCCGATTAAAAAACCTGTGACACCGATTATAATGACGACAAACAAAAACACCCCAACCAATGGGGCCCTTTTAGAACTTGCCCCTTTAACTTTCTTGCTTATCTCTTTTTTTATCTCATCGATTCTTTCTTTAATATCTTCTGCAAATATTTTTTGTTCCTTTTCCATCCTCCCTCACCTTGCCTTTCTTAGCAAAACAAATCCCCCAACGAGCAAAATAATTCCGACAGTTCCCAAACCCAACCAATATGAACCAACCGCCTTAACTAACAGAAGAAACACGCTAACAGACACAAAGATGACTGACAAGCCAATCAAAAAAGCCGCAATTATTCCAAAAATCATCCTGTCTTTCATGTGATTCAGGGGTTTTATAACGCTGCTTTCCAATGTTTCCTTTGATTCTTGGCGAAGATACTTGCTAACGATGTTGACCAGCTCAACAATTAAATCGGAGAGAGATTTCTCAGTTGTTTTATCCTTCATAATCGTCCCCTTTTCTGGCGTAAGAAATAAAACTACCTTAAAAATCTTAACTTTATTATACATCCTCAATCATAATTTAGCGCTTAAACTTAATGATTTAGATTCTTCTTTTGCGCTTAAGGTGAAAAGAATACCTGACAAAATGGGGGGCAGGGCCATTGTAAGCAACATTAAAAATATTGCTAAAAAAGGAAGTTTTCCCCAGGTAACATACGGATAGCCCACTGCCAAAAACAAACCATCGGTAATTAAAACAATTCCACCGATATATTCCCATCTCCAGGCGATAAACACGATAATCAAAAAGAGTCCTCCTGGCACGAAAATATGAACTAAAGTATCAAAAAAACCCGAACTTTCTTCAATGCCGGATAAAAACTCAAACAAAAACCACCAAAGCGCCCAGATAAGACCCAGGGTTCGCGCAACCATTCGCTTAATATTTTTCTTCTTTTCACCAAGACAAACACGCATAAACCTACCCTCGCTTAATTTATATATTCTTACACAAATATATTCTTACACAAGTTTCTAAATCTTCCGATTCTTACAAAAAACGGTAATGATTCCATTTATATTTGTCAAAGATAAGAACTACATTTAAGATAAGCTTAAAGAAGAAACAGTTCAAATCTTTTCAACATTAAGACCGACTAAATCATCTTCATGCAAGCACAATTCAAAAGAAGAATAAAATAAACCCAGCCATAAAGCTAGAAAAAATTGACTTTTTTATATTTTATTGTCTAATATTTATTTAATATGCTTAGTCTAAAATTATACTTTTAACACTGGCCCCCGCATAAAAAATCTAAATATTACAACAACTCAGTTAACCTCTAAAGGGAGGTGAAGAATATTTCAAATAAGTAATTTGAGGGACGTATGCTCTTTAAATAGGAGATAAATAGATGAGAATCTTAAAGAAAAACCTTACCATTTTAATGATTTTTTTGATTTTTGTAACTCTACTTTCGCCCCTAAATGCAGTTTCCGCAAACAAGGTTAAAGTCCTGGTCGGATTCAAAGGCAAAGTAAATAGAGCATTGGTTGAGAATGTGGGCGGCAAAGTAAATCGCTCATATAAAATTGTCTCTGCTGTAGCGGCAGAAGTGCCTGAAGCAGCAGTGAGCCGATTGGCAAACAATCCTAAAATAGCTTACGTTGAACCCGATATTGAGGTTAAAGCGCTCGCTGACATTCTGCCCTGGGGCATTAATAGAGTCGATGCAGAGATTGTTCATCCCTATAATCGTGGAACAGGAGTAAAGGTAGCTATTTTAGATACAGGCATTGACTATACCCATCCTGATTTAAGCACAAATTACAAGGGGGGCTATGATTTCATTAATAACGATACTGACCCCAAAGATGATAATGGTCACGGCACTCACTGCGCTGGCATTGCGACAGCCGAATTGGATGGCGCTGGAGTGGTCGGCGTAGCTCCTGAAGCGTATCTTTATGGAGTGAAAGTACTTGGCGCCACAGGAAGTGGTTTAATTAGCCAGATAGTTGCAGGCATTGACTGGTCAGTAGCTAACGGAATGGATGTAGTCTCAATGAGTTTGGGTTCGACCCTTCCCAGCTTGACCTTAGAGGCTGCTTGCAATAATGCATATAATGCAGGTGTTTTATTGATAGCGGCGGCGGGAAATAGTGGCGCGCCTACAGGTAGTGCCACTACCACAGTTAATTATCCTGCCCGATACACTTCGGTTATTGCAGTTTCCGCAACGAGTTCAGTTGATTTAATTGCCACGTTTAGCAGTCGCGGACCCGAAGTCGAATTGGCGGCTCCTGGTGTTAGTGTTTATTCAACTCTTCCCACTTATAATGTTACTTTAACCCCCACGTATGGTTTGAGTTATGGAACTTTAAGTGGGACCTCAATGGCCTGTCCGCATGTTACAGGTGTGGCTGCTTTGGCAATGGTTGCTTATCCTGCTTATACCAATGCCCAGATTCGGACACTTCTTCAGACAACTGCTGATGATCTTGGCTTAGTCGGTCGCGATACTCTCTACGGCTATGGCCTGGTCGATGCTAACGAGGCAGCGCCAAATATTGTTCCTGATATTACACCGCCTGTTATTTCGGGCGTTGCTGTTTCAAACGTTGGAGCAACTTCGGCTACAATTACATGGACGACCGATGAGCCCTCTAATAGTACGGTAAACTATGGAACAACTTCGGCTCTTGGAAGTACTGTTTCCAATACCACGCTGGTCACTGCCCATTCAATTACCTTAACGGGACTTACTCCAGAAACTACTTACTACTTTGAAGCGAAGTCTGCTGATGCGACAGGTAATGCAGCTACTGATAATAATGGCGGATTATATTATGCCTTCACAACCACATCTGCTCCTTTAAACGCTATACATGTGGCAAGCATAACGATGAGTACCACAAGCTACAAGTTGAAAGGAAGAACTTATGTCTATGCCACTGCGCTGGCAACCATCGTTGACCAGAACGGTAATCCTGTAACTGGTGCCACTGTTTCTGGCCACTGGAGCGGATTAACAACCGATGTTGATACGGGGATAACAGGCGTGACAGGTCAGGTTGCTCTTTCTTCCAACGCCATACTTTTAACAAGCGGAACTTTTACTTTTACGGTTGACGATGTTGTATTGACTGATTGGACTTACGATTCTGCGGCTAATTTAGAGACGAGCGATTTTATCTCAATTTAAGCACAAAAACAAAGTAGATAAGATAAAAATATCTAAACTAGTCGCTTAACTTTTTCAGCCAAACTTTCAGCCATTTTCTCTCCCGCAAATAACTTGAGGGCTCCTTTAAGACTCCCACCTTTCAGCAATAGTCTTTCTGAAACAAGTTTTAATCTTTTCTTAACTCTTTAATCTTCAATTTAGATACAAAATTTAGAACAAAAGTTTCAAGCAACGAAAAAATTACTCAAACACATCTTTACAAGATTCACTAATATGCTCTTTAAAATCATTTGCTTTTTTACCCATTATCTTTCTAACAAATTTAAATTTTTTAAGTGTCGTAAAGAAAGGGACGGGTACAAAATCACCATTGCACTTTCTTTGCGTTCTTTCGGAAATTTTTCCTGTTGTCGCAAGTTCAAGTCCTGCTTTATGCCAGGCATTATAAATTCTTTTAAGCTTGGGAAATCTTTCTTCGGCCGACAAATCTTCGCCTCTTTTCGTAAGCGCGCCACCATTTCTAAAAAGCAAGCCATGCAACCTAACATCATTTGCTCATCCAAAGATTTTAAAATAATGCCTTACGGGGAAGAGCACAACATCGTCAATATTGTCACAGACAGCAATAGCAACAAATGGTTTGTAAAGTTCTTGGCGCATTCCGTGGGTAAACACGCCATTTTTGTTTACAAAAAGCTTGGACATATCGGCAGCTCCCAT
>DSBK01000064.1 GCA_011046085.1 Actinomycetota bacterium | reverse complement strand
TTTATTCAAAAAAGGAGCAAAACTTGGTGTTATTTTTACATATATAGGTGCTTCTGCAATTTGTAGAATCCCAATGACAATCTTTGAATCCTCGTTTATGGGGATAAAATTTAGTCTGATAAGGTTGCTTGTTTCTATACCGTTAGTGATTCTAAGTTCTGTATGGTTGGAGAATTATCTTGAAACAAAAAATTACAAAATAATGGAAGGAAAATAGAAAGCGTATAACAAATCACTGCACTGGATTTTTACTCCGCTGCGCTCCGCAAAAACCAGTGAGTTCAGACGTTAGGCGTAAATATTTAATCGGGAGGCGCAAAATATGGCGGATTTGCTTATGGAGCTAAAAGGTGTGAATGGACAAGCTATGAACTAGCCCCCTTGCATCCGACAAAAAGATAAGACACTCTATTGAAAAGGAGAGTGATATGTCAGGATCAAGGAGAAAGTTTACACAAGAATTTAAAAAATCAGATTACTTTGCCAAAGCGGTTGCTTAAAGGGTTTCCCGAGACGGATTGTTTTGACATCAAAATTCGTGGAGACGAGATTATCTTAAAACTTGTCAAAATAACAATAAATGGTTCCACTCTTGAGGGTGTTAGGAAAAAGATAAGTTCTCTTGGCTTGAGCGAGAAGGATATCGAAGAAGCTGTTAGGTGTACTCGAAAAGAACAAAGCCGAAGTTAGATTTTAGTTTTTTAAAATCTGGGCGGGTTATTTGTAGGCGACCCACTTTCGATGCTCTAGCGAGCCAAGCATGTAAGTACGTTGATTTTTACTTATATGCCATATCATTTTTAGGCGGAAAAATAGGTTGTGAGGGAAATAAGCCGAAGCTGTTTGAGCTCCAATTTATCGGAGCGAGTTCTGCAGGCGCCTGAACAACCGTTATTTTGGAGCCGTTAAAAAATGATCGGCTGCCTTTCTTTTGCTTCCGTTTTCTTGGGCACGCAAGAAAATGAAGGAAATAGTCTTCTTTCCAAAATCAAGGTTTTATCACAAAAACCTTGACTTAATGCCTCCTTTTCATTAATATACTTAGAGTTTGCTGGTATGCCCCGGTGTACCAATTTTTAATTATGGAGGAGAAATGAGAACGTATTCGGCTAAGCTGGGTGATATAAAAAGAGAATGGCATGTGGTAGATGCTGCAGGAATTCCTCTGGGGAGATTGGCCAGTGAGGTTGCCCAGTTAATTAGGGGAAAACATAAACCCATGTTCACTCCGCACATGGATACCGGCGATTATGTGATAGTGGTCAATGCAGACAAGGTCAAATTGACCGGGAAAAAACTTGAGCAAAAGAAGTATTTTAGACACTCGGGTTATCCCGGCGGAGTAAAATTAATTAATTATGATGTTCTTTTGAAGAAAAAACCGACCTTTGTAATTGAGAAAGCAGTTAAGGGAATGTTGCCTCACAATAGGTTGGGGCGGGCAATGATTCAAAAATTAAAAGTTTATACGGGACCGAGCCACAAACATGAGGCCCAGGAGCCGAAACCATATACATTGAAATATGCCGTGCCTGACGCCCGCCCGCATCGGGGACAGGGCAGGCAGGTGGAAGGAGATGCAAGTGGCAGTTAAGAAAGCGGTTGTATATAGAGGAACGGGACGAAGAAAAGAGTCGGTTGCAAGAGTCCGTCTTTTGCCTGGGAAGGGCAATTTCTTGATTAATGGCAAAAATTTGGAAGATTATTTTGGGCGCCAAACACTGGTGGTTTTGGTGAAGAAGCCCTTTGAGATAACTGAGACTGCTGATAAGTTTGATGTGATAGCTAGCATAAATGGTGGGGGCGTTTCTGGTCAAGCGGGAGCCCTTAGGCACGGAATTTCCAGAGCACTTCTTGACGTTAATGAAGATTTCAGAAAAGACTTAAAAAAGTCGGGTCTTTTAACGAGGGATCCGCGGGCTAAAGAGCGTAAAAAGTATGGATTAAAGAAAGCTCGTAAAAAACCTCAATTCTCTAAGCGATAAATATTTCATATATTTTGTTTTATTGTAGAAAGCTATAATGGGAGGTAGGGCAGGAAGCGTTAGTTCCTGCCTTTTTTTGCATCTTCTTTCCAACAATTGGTCATTGTCCCGAGTTGTAATGATCTTTAGAGGTGAATATTTTTGATTTATCCTCGATTGCTCATCGATTTAGGCAAAATTGAACATAATTCTAAAATAATTGTTAACCGGTGCAAAGAAAACGGGTTGAACGTAATAGGGGTTACCAAGGGTTGTTTGGGTGATCTCAAAGTGGCAAGCGCCATGATAAACGGTGGGGTTTCCGGTATTGCGGACTCCCGCATTATCAATCTGAAAAAATTACATGATAACAATTTTGACGGTCTCATGATGTTGAGGCAACCCATGCAAGATGAAATTAAGGAAGTGGTGAGGCTAACTGAGGTTTGTTTAGTCTCTGAGGTTGAGACGGTCTCTTATTTGTCCGAAGAGGCTGAGAGACAAGACAGATTATATAAAGTTATTCTTATGATGGAAACAGGTGATTTAAGAGAGGGAGTTCCCATCCATGATTTGCTGAAAACGGTGGATAAGATTTTAAAATTTGGTTGCATAAAGCTTTCGGGGATAGGCACAAATGTTTGCTTGCCTCCCAGGATGGTGACCTCGCTTGATTGTCGTGGGCGCCAAGCTGATTCACCCCATGTTCCCACTCTTGAGAATTTTCAGCTTTTGGAAGAGCTTGCGGATTCAGTTAAAGATAATTTTGGTTTGGAACTGGAGGTTATCTCGGGGGGGAGCTCGAGCGCTTGGAAGCTGATAGAGGCAAATATTATTCCCAAAAAGGTCAATCAAATGCGATTTGGAGAAGCCATGCTTTTAGGACAGGAAACGACTTCGTATAAGCGAATAAAAGGGGCTTATCGTAATGCTTTCACGATTTTTGCTGAAGTTCTTGAGGTGAAAGAGAAAAGGTGTTCTTCTGGTTTCTTTAAGCAGGCGATAGTTGCTCTTGGAAGACAGGACGTAGGAAACGAAGTATTGGAACCCGAAATAAAAGGAAAAATTTTGCGGATGAGTGCGGATCATATGGTAATGGATATTAGTCAAGCTGTAGAAACAATTTCTCTTGGGGATGTTTTATCTTTTATTCCTGAATACTACGCTCTTCAAATGGCCATGACTTCGCCATTTGTATTAAAAGAGTATGTTTGATCGATACCTTACTCGCATTGGAGCAGAATGAGGGTTATAATTATTATTTATTGAATTTAAAAGGTCGGAGGTTCTGTTGAGTAAACTTTTTGGAACAGATGGTGTGCGTGGCATAGCGAACAAAGAGCTTTCACCGGAGCTAGCTTTCAAGATAGGTCACATAGGGGCATCACTCCTTGCTCCATCTAACAAAAGAGGAAAGATTGTAATAGGAAAGGATACGCGCGTATCGGGAGATCTCTTGGAATCCGCTTTAATAAGCGGGATATGTTCTGCAGGGGTTGATGTTTTAAGGGTTGGAGTTATCACAACACCTGCCGTTTCTTACTTAACCAAGAGTTACTCTGCTGATGCGGGTATTGTTATCTCGGCTTCTCATAATCCTGCTGAGTACAATGGAATCAAATTTTTTGGTTCCATGGGTTATAAAATCCCCGACGAAGTTGAAGATGAGATAGAGAAAAGAATTGAAAACGGGGAGTCTGCGCCCAAGCCGATCGGTGGAGAGGTTGGAACGGTTGAATATGCGATGGATGCGAAGGAAAAATATATAGAGCATGCTGTAAACACCATCAATGGAGAATTGGATGGTTTCAGTGTTGCCCTGGATTGTGCCAATGGCGCTGCTTATGAAGTTTCTCCTCGGATTTTAAGAGATATGGGGGCGAATGTTTTTGCCCTCCACACCAAACCTGATGGTTTGAATATAAATAAAGGATGTGGCTCCACTTATCCTGAGAATATTCGGGAAATTACGATGTCGCACGAGGTAGATCTCGGGTTGGCTTATGATGGGGATGCGGATAGAGTTATCGCGATTGATGAAAAAGGCAATATAATAGATGGCGATTTTATTATGGCTGCGTGCGCTGTATATCTTAAAAAAATGGGGAAGCTGCCCAAGGATACCATCGTTACTACGGTTATGACCAACATGGGATTTGATTTAGCGATGCGTAGAGAAGGAATAAATATTGTGAAGACCAACGTGGGTGACAAATATGTCTTACGGGAGATGTTAAAGTGTGGCGCGGTTCTTGGAGGGGAGCAATCGGGGCACGTCATATTTTTAGATCATAACCCGACTGGTGACGGCATTATAACCGCGCTTCAGTTGATGAGCGTGATGCGAGATACGGGTAAAAAACTTTCGGAACTTGTATCGATTATGACTCGTCTTCCCCAGGTTCTTATAAATGTCAAAATTGTTGAGAAGAGTGGATTGAAAGATAATAAAAATATTCAAAAAGCCGTTGAAGAAGCAGAAATAGAGTTGGGTGTCGAAGGTCGGATTCTTGTGCGACCCTCTGGCACCGAACCCTTAATTAGGGTGATGGTAGAAAGCGATACCAAGGAGAAGGCCAACAATGTAGCAGAAAAAGTTGCTGAGATAATCAAGAATGAATCGAGTTAAGGCAAGGAAAAAGTGGGTCATTGCGAGATTGCTACGCTTCGCTCGCAGTGACGGTTTTGTGTGTCATTACGAGGAGCGATAGCGACGAAGTAATCTCAACTATGCAATGATATAATTATAAAATGGTGTCTTTGCGAGCCCCGACTTGTCGGGGCGAAGCAATCTATAAAGGTTGGCAGCTGGGAAAAGTAGCTAGATTTTTAGGAGGAAAGAATATATGTGTGGAATTGTGGGATATGTTGGCAATAAGAATTCTGTTCCAATTCTTCTAGATGGTTTAAAGAAGTTAGAATATCGTGGGTACGACTCCGCGGGTCTTGCCGTACCGGGTAACGGTATGGTTGAGATCGTTAAAGAAGTTGGAAACTTATCTCACCTTGAGGACGCGGTTTCCAATAATAGAATTAATGGAAATCTTGGGATCGGGCATACGAGATGGGCAACTCATGGGCGGCCCACCCAAGCAAATGCTCATCCTCATAATGACTGTAAAAATAAGATATCTGTTGTTCACAATGGTATTATTGAAAATTTCATTGAACTTAAAGAGGCATTGATCGGCAGAGGGCATACTTTTCATTCTGAAACAGATACAGAGGTTATACCACATTTAATTGAGGAATGTTACGATGGAGATCTTTTTGAAGCAGTTCAATCTGCTATTAAAGACTTGGAGGGTTCCTTTGCCATAGCTGTTATCTGTCAAGACAACCCAGATTTAATCGTGGTTGCGAGGAAAGATAGTCCTCTCATTATCGGCATTGGAGATAGAGAATATTTTGTTGCATCTGACATCCCCGCCGTCTTAAATTATACAAAAGATATCTTTATTCTTCAGGATTGCGAGATGGCAAAAATTACTTCAAAAGGGATAAGCATAACCACTTTTGAAGGGGAAGAGGTAAATAAAGATATCTTTAAGGTTAAGTGGGATGACGAGGCAGCCGAAAAAGGTGGATATGAGGATTTTATGCTCAAGGAGATTTACGAGCAGCCAAAAGCTATAAGGGAAACATTGCGTGATAAGTTCGGCAAGGATGGCGAGATAATTTTCGAAGAGGTTCCGTTCGGCAAGGAGAAAGCGTGTGAGTTGAACAAGGTGGTAATCATCGCGTGCGGCACTTCATATCACGCTGGTCTTGTTGGAAAACAGGCAATTGAGCAATGGGCTAAAGTGCCCGTAGAGGTCGATATTTCTTCTGAATTTAGATATTCCAATCCCATTTTAAACGAGAATGATCTGGTTATAACAATTACTCAATCTGGGGAAACGGCAGATACTTTAGCTGGTGTCAGAGAAGCGAAAAACAGGGGCGCTACGGTTATTGGTGTAACTAATGTTTTGGGGAGCACTATAACAAGAGAAGCTGATGGAATGATATATACTCACGCTGGTCCTGAGATTGGTGTTGCCGCAACAAAAACACTCGTTTCTCAAATGGCGGTGCTTTATGTTTTCGCTCTTTATTTGGCAAAATGTCGGGGGACATTAAGCGATGAAGAGATAGCAGCCATCGCTTGCGATATCCAGAAATTGCCCGACCAAGTGGAAGAAATTCTCTCAGCTAACGGAAAGATTAAAGATGTGGCGAATAAATATGCTAACTGTGCTGATTTTTTATACCTTGGAAGAGGAATTGGTTTGCCTGTTGCTCTCGAGGGGGCACTAAAACTAAAAGAAATATCGTATATTCATGCCGAAGGTTATGCGGCTGGTGAGATGAAACACGGGCCCATCGCGCTTTTAGATGAAGGTGTTCCCGTGGTTGCAATTGCTACCAAAAGCAAGGTACATGAAAAAATCCTTGGCAACATACAGGAAGTGAGGGCACGCGGCGCCGATGTTATAGCTGTTTCAACTTTTGGCGACAAAGAAATTGAAAAAGTTGCCGATCACACATTCTATGTTACCGAAACCATGGAAACTTTATCTGCGATTCTCGCGGTGATTCCTCTTCAGCTTCTTGCCTACTATATGGCAAAGGCGAGGGGATGCAATGTTGATCAGCCAAGGAATCTAGCTAAAAGCGTGACAGTTGAATAAGCAGATGGTGTACAGAGTATGGAGTATGGCAGATAGCTGGTAGCTTATGGTCGATAGAAAAAGAAGGGTAAAATAAGGATTAATTCTTCCCCGTCATTACGAGGAGCGATAGCGACGAAGTAATCTCAAGAGATTGCCACACCTTATAGAACAAGGTTCGCAATGACGTTGTTGGACTGCCACGCTTCGCTCGCAGCGACGGTTTTGTGTGTCATTACGAGGGAGCGATAGCGACTCCTGTCTGCCGACAGGCAGGGAAGTAATCTCGCTTTAAACTTGATTTCAAAAACAGAGAGGTGCGGAGTGCGGAGGATGGTTAAAGGGATAGGTGTCGATATCGTTGAGATTGAGCGCATAAAAAAAGCCATCCAGCAATATCCTCGGTTTAAGCACCGCGTTTTTACCCCCCAAGAACAAAATTATTGTATGAGCAAGGCAAACCCCCATCTTCATTTCGCTGTGCGTTTTGCGGCCAAGGAAGCGATTTTAAAATCACTTGGGACTGGCTTGCGTAAAATTAAGTGGGTTGAATTGGAGATCTGCCGAGATGAACTTGGCAAGCCCTTCGTTAAGTTTTTTGGCAATGCTTCTGAGCGTTTGAAAGAATATGGTGTTAGCGACGTCTTAATAAGCCTTTCTTTTTGTCATCACAGCGCCGTTGCTTCGGCTATAGCTATTGGATAAGGGGACCGACATATGTTTATTGTAAATAGCAAAGGGATGCGAGCAGCAGAAGAAAATATTGTGAGAGATTTGAAAATAACCTTGAGGGAGCTGATGGAAAAAGCGGGTGAAGCTTTGGCTGAAGAGGTTTTTGATATTGTTGGAGAGCAAGGGAGGGTTGTGATCGTCTCTGGTAGGGGCAATAATGGAGGAGACGGTTTTGTAGCGGCAAGAGTTTTGAGTGAAAAAGGGGTCAGGGTGACCTGCTTCACCTTGTGCTCCGAAGCGGAGATTAAAGCGGAAGCGAAGGATGCTTTTTTAAGTTTAAAGAGGCATATAACACCCAAATTTTTAACCCTCACCGAAACGAAAGAATTTGAGGATTACCTTTCGGAAGCCGACGTGGCGATAGACGCAATTTTTGGAATTGGATTTAAGGGAAAAATAGAGGGTTTTACCTCGGAGATTGTGAATAAAATCAATTCTGCCGATCTCAAAGTTGTCTCTGCCGATATTCCTTCCGGCATGGAAGCAGACACTGGTCAGATTCGCGGAGTTTGTGTTAAGGCCGACAAAACAGTGACGTTTATTGCTCCAAAAATAGGGCTATTTATGTGTCCTGGCGCCGAATATGTTGGTGAGCTTGTCGTGGCAGATCTGGGGCTCTCTTCTGACGCCGTAAAAGAAGGTTTGGCCCAGCTTTTTCTCCCAAATGATATAAGAAAACTTTTGCCCATTCCCTCCAGGGATACTCATAAGAAAGCCAGGGGCAGGGTTTTGGTTATTGCTGGTTCTCGTGGAATGACGGGGGCGGCAGCTTTGACTGCTAAAGCGGCCTTAAGGGCGGGGGCTGGCTTGGTGGTTCTCGGTGTTCCAGAGAGCTTAAACGCTATTTTGGAGCAAAAGTTAATCGAAGTTATGACGCTTCCTCTTCCTGAAACGGATACCGGTTCTTTAGATTCGAGTGCCTTTGAGCAGATAATAAAGGTCAGCACATCTTTCGATGCAGTTGCTCTGGGGCCAGGTCTTTCGTTGAATGCCGGCACGATTTCTCTTGTTCAAAAATTAATCGACCAGATTGCTTGTCCCGTGGTTCTCGATGCCGACGGGTTAAATGCTTTCGTTGGAAAAACACATCTTTTAAAGAGACGTTCGCATCCCACCATAGTTACCCCTCATCCTGGTGAATTGGCACGTCTTTTTGAGGTTTCAGCAGAAGAAATTCAAAGGGATCGTTTGGGGTACGCGAAACGTGTTGTGCCTGAATGGGGTGTTGCGGTTGTCCTTAAAGGCGCCTACACTATTATCGGGGTCGATGGTTTTTTTTCGATAAATATTACCGGAAATTGGGGTATGGCCACCGCAGGAACGGGCGATGTTCTTACGGGAATCATAGGAAGCTTTATAGCTCAGGGCCTAAGTTTATTCGAGGCGGCTGTGTTGGGAACGTATCTTCACGGTTTTTCAGGAGACCTTGCGGCTGAGGATATGACGAGATATTGTTTGATAGCGAGCGACCTCATAAACTATTTGCCGGAGGCAGTGAAAAAAGTATTGGAAGGGGGTTAGAAATGGAAGATTTGAAAGCAAAAGATATAATGACGACCGATTTAATTACAATCAATGAAAACCTCTCGGTCAAAGAGGTATCACGGATTCTTCTTGAGAAAAAAATAGGTGGAGCTCCTGTGTTAAATGACGCGGGAGAGATGGTTGGCTTGGTTACAGAAGAAGATCTTATAATGCAGGATGTGAAACTACACTTTCCAACATACCTACATTTTTTAGACAGTTATATTTATCTTGGTGGTTTAAAAAAGTTTGAGGAAGATTTAAAGAAGGCGGTTGGAGCAAAAGTTGAAGAAGTGATGACGAAAGAGGTTGTCTGTGTAGATGAAAACGATTCAATTAAAAATGTAGCGACCGTTTTGGTTAATAAAAAGTTAACCAGAGTCCCTGTTTTAAAAGAGGGGAAGTTGGTTGGCATTATAACAAAAACGGATATCATGAGGACAATTGCGGAAAGTTGATTTAGAAAAGGAGAAGACAGTTGCGTCCCGTTTGGGCGGAGATAAATCTTTACGCGATAAAAAAAAACATAACCTCGGTTAAGAAACTGCTAAAAAGCGGCACGCTTTTCATGGCTGTTGTTAAAGCAAATGGATACGGTCATGGAGATATTGAGGTATCTAAGGCGGCGCTGGCGGCCGGCGCCGATAGGCTCGGTATTGCCTTTGTCGAAGAAGGAGTTCGACTCAGAAAAGCGGGTATTACTTGCCCCATTCAAATTTTAGGCGAAATTTCTCCCTCCTCTGCAGAATGTGTTGTTGAGAATGATCTTATTCCCACCGTTTGTTCAAAAAGAACAGTAGATGAGATTTCCAAAGAGGCGGACAGAGCGCGCAAAAAAGCGAAGGTTCATATAAAAATCGATACGGGCATGCATAGGATAGGGCTTTTTCCCAAAGAAACTTTGAACTTTTTAAATTATGTGAAATCTCTTCAGTCAATTGAAGTTGAAGGTATTTTTAGTCACTTTGCGATGGCAGGGGATTCATTTGAATATACCAAAAAGCAATTTGAGGCATTTGTCAATTTGGTTGCCGCTTTAAAAGAGAATGGTTTTGATATTCCAATTAGACATGTTGCAAATAGCGCTGCGGCAATTTTAATGCCGGAAACTCATCTGGATATGGTTCGCATCGGAATCTCGATGTATGGACTTCATCCGACAGAGTCAACAAAGAATAAGATAAGCCTGCACCCTGTTCTTCAGCTTAAAGCGCGGGTCTCTTTCACAAAAAGAATTTTAGCTGCCGAAGGAGTGAGTTACGGTTTATCGTATCGGGCTAAAGATGAAACCGGGATAGTTACTTTACCGCTGGGCTATGCTGATGGTTACAGCCGTCTTTTATCAAACAAGAGTTATGTTTTATTGAAAGGAAAAAGATTTCCCATCGTTGGAAACGTCTGTATGGATCAACTTATGGTCGATGTTGGTGATGATGTTATTGAATTAGGCAGTGAGGCGGTTTTAATAGGAAGCCAAGGCGAGGAAGAAATTACCACGGATGAGCTTGCTAAAATTTTAGGCACGATAAACTATGAGATAGTTTGCATGATAAGCGATCGAGTACCGAGAGTATATCTTAAGAAAGATTTGTCTGGAGGTTGATGCGCTAAAATGTCTACAAAGAAACCGTTACTTATTTATTCGATGATTTTTTCTGTTGCTTTTATTCTATGTGGGTGTGGCGGGTCGTCTGGCGACAATGTGAAGCCGCCGGCGGAAGATGTGCCCGTAACGTTTCATCAAAAAAAGAACGGGCTTGAAATAGATTTTTTGGTTTCAAAAGAGGGGTTTTCTGTGGGAGAAGATGTTTCTTTGAAATTGAGCATTAAAAATACGAACAGTAATACGCGAGTACTTAATTTCACCTCAGGGCAGAAATACGATTTTTTGGTGGAAGACTCTTCCGGCAGGGAAGTTTGGCGCTGGTCCTATGACAAAAGTTTTACAATGGCTTTGGAAGAAAAAAAATTGGAGCCGGGCGAACAGTTGACCTACGAAGTGATTTGGCCTCAAAAGGATCTCGAAAACAAACAGGTTCTCGCGGGAGATTATTTGGTTAAGGGATTTTGTAGTGCCATGGAGCTAAAAGACGTGATTTTGAGTTTGGAGATTAAGGTGGTCGATTAGGGAGGTTTTTTTGAATACCCTCATAGCCGGTTTCTCTGGAGTGAGCAAAATAACCCTTGCAAAGAAAATCGCAACTCGTTTCGGTGCCCACCAATCCTATCCGAGTTCGGCAAGCACGGAATTAACATTGAAGAGTTTAAAAAGACTTGAGTTACTGCTCTGGAAAAGTTTGTTGTTCCCGTCACTTGATTGTTCTCGATGAAATTGGGAAGATTAAATTGTACTCGAAAAAATTCAAGCGTCTTATCAAAGAAATTTTGGACTTGTCTAGGTCGGTGCTTGCGACGATTGGAAAGATAAAAAATGATTTTGTTGAGGAAGTTAAGTGCAGGGAAGATGTGGTGATTTTTGAGTTAACCCTTAGGAATCGAGATGAAGTTTTTGAAAGGATTGTTGAAATCTTAGAGGGAGGGATTTAAAATGATGAAATTTTGCTCAAATTGTAACGCCGTGTTTGATGGACATAAGTGGGGATACGATAAGGGACTTTATGAAAAAATTATAAAGAAAGAAGATGTGAAATCAGGTCTTTGTCCTGGTTGTGAACGGGTTGAGAAAAAGATGGTCGATGGCGTCGTTCTTATTAAGGGAGATTTTTTGAAAGACCACAAAGATGAGGCCTTAAATTTAATACATAATATTGCAGAAAAGAAACGAAAGAAAAACGTAGCTGCGCGGGTTTTTAAAATGAGGGAAACATCCGAGGGTTTTTCGATAGAAACAACGGACCAGGCGCTTGCGGAGCTCATTGGTAAGGAATTTGAAAGGGCGTTTTCGGGCAAACTGGATATTCAGTGGTTAGAAGGAGAAAGTTTTGTTCGGGTGAACTGGGAGAGAGATTAGAGATTATATGAAAGCGAAGCGCGAGCTTGGAGAGAGCAATGTAATCTACGCGGATAAATTAATAAAAAAAGATAAACTTCTTTCAAATATCCTGCTTTTTTTAAGAGAAAACTCCACCCAAGTTTATCTAGCGGGCGGTTTTTTGAGAGATAAATTGCTTGGACGCAAAGGGAAAGATATTGATTTAGTTATTGAAGGTAAGATAGATAAGTTTGGAAAAGAGCTTGCTGGTGCCCTTGAGGGCAGTTTTTTTATTTTGGGGGAGAATCAGGTTGCAAGGATAGCAATAAAAGATAAAGGTCAAAGAAAAATTGATATATGCGTCATTGAAGATAGCATAGAAGACGATTTAAAGCGAAGAGATTTTACGGTAAATTCTCTCGCAATAGATGCGAAAAAGTTATCTGCGGGCTCAGAGTTTGTTCGAATTATTGATGTTACAGGGGGTTTGCAAGACCTTAAAAACAAAAAAATCTCTGCTATGTCGTCGAAAACTTTCAAAGAGGACCCCTTAAGGATTCTTAGGGCAATCAGGTTGTCTGTTGAACTTGGTTTCAACATTGACCCGAAGACATGCTCTTACCTGAAAGAATCTGCCCCTTTGGTTGCCGGTGTGTCAGCGGAAAGACTTCAGCGGGAGTTGTATGCCATATTTGCTCTTACATATTCACACGAGGCAATTAAGCTGTTGGATGAGATGGGTATCATTGGGTTCATTCTACCCGAAATCGAAAAGATGAAAGGCATTGCACAAAACGACTACCATCACCTTGATGTTTGGAATCATACTTTACTTGCGCTTGAAAATTTGGAGGCGATTGTCGCTAATCTAAAGGAAATTTTTCCGGATGAGCACGGGCAAATATCTGAGCATTTAAGCCGTTTTCTCCAAGAGGAATTTAATCGAATGGTACCCCTTAAACTCGCAGTTTTGCTTCATGATATTGGTAAACCGAGGACTAAGTTGGTTGATCCCTCGGGCATAGTTCATTTTTATAACCATTCCGAAGTTGGTGCCAAAATGACCGAAAAAATTTGCAAAAGACTAAAAGCAAGCAACGAAATCACAAAAATAGTGGTTAAACTTGTTGCTGAGCATATGAGACCAGGTTTTCTTTCGAAGGAAGGGGGCTCGATTGATAGGGCCATAAGGAGATTTTTAAGGGTGGGGGGCGAAGAAACCGTTGAGATTTTACTTCTCTCTTTGGCCGACCGTAGAGCGACTCTGGGCCCACTTTCTACCGAGAAATCAATAAATCGTCACGAGAACTTCATAAAGAAGGTTATGAAGGATTATTTTTCGACCATTGAGCAACCGATTGAACCATTGGTTGACGGTTATGATTTAATGAAAAAGTTGAACATAAAGCCCGGAAAGATTATTGGAGAGTTGCTTGAGGAGATTGTAGAGGTACAAGCGGAAGGCAGAATCTCTACCAAAGAAGAGGCACTGAGCTTTGCAGAAAAATATTTTGAGGATTATAGTAAAGAAAAGAAGTAGTTTTAGGGGGAAGACATGGAGGTTTTCAAGGCAATTCGCGAGAGAAAAAGTGTGAGGTCTTTCGACGAAAAAAGGGATGTCCCAAAAGAGGTTGTCGATAAAATTCTTGAAGCCGCTTGTCAAGCGCCCACCGCTGGCAATATTCAACCATGGAGATTTTGGGTCATAAGAAATATTCAAGTTAAGGCGGGACTTGCAACCGCTGCAATTAATCAGAGGTTTATCGCGCAGGCGCCGATTGTTATAGTTGTATGTTCCGACCTCGATATTTCTGCCGAAGCATATGGCGAGCGGGGGAGGGAACTTTATGCCATCCAGGACGCTGCCTGTGCAACGGAAAACATTCTTTTGGCGGCCCACTCGGAGGGGCTTGGGACTTGTTGGGTCGGCGCTTTTTACGAGGAAGATGTATCCAGGGTGCTGAATTTACCTTCTCACGTAAAGCCCTTAGCGATAGTTCCGGTTGGCTATCCGTCTCATCCGGGTACAAAACCTGACAGGATGCCCATCAAGGACGTTGTTGAATATGTGGATTGATTTATTAACTATAAATGGTTGTGTTTTTAATTAAATTGATAGAATCGAGAAGGTGATAATGTGCCCATTTTCGAATATAGATGCTTAAAATGTAAAGAAAAGTTTGAACTTTTGATTGGCGTGGGCAGAGATGACGAAGAGCTAAAATGTCCTTACTGCGATTCAAATGAGTTATCGAAGTTATTTTCCACATTTGGTTTTAAGGGCGAACACAAAGGAAGTTCTTCTGGTTGCACCACATGCGCGGCTTCAAGCTGTAATGGTTGCAGTTTGCATTAAAGGAGGAGATATTTCTTTGTCGAAAACTTTGGCAGAGCTTTATGAAGAGTTGAAAGATTGCAAAAAATGTTCTCTCGGTAAAACGAGAACAAATCTTGTTTTTGGATTTGGTGATGAAAATGCGGATTTAATGTTTGTGGGGGAAGCGCCTGGACGCAATGAAGATATTCAGGGAAAACCTTTTGTGGGCGCTGCGGGACAATTGCTCGATAAATTACTTAACTCAATCGGGCTTGAAAGAAGTCAGGCGTATATAGCTAATGTTTTAAAATGTAGGCCCCCTCAAAATAGAGATCCACTGCCGCACGAGATTGAGGTTTGCAAACCATTCTTGCTTGAACAGATAGAGATAATTAAGCCAAAAGTAGTTTGTACGCTGGGGAGATTTGCAACACAGGTTATTCTGGATAAAAATGTCACCATTTCAAAGGTTCGCGGCAAATGTTTTGATGGTAACGGCCACTATATATTTCCCATATATCATCCCGCTGCAGCATTGTATCAACGAACCAATCTTGTCGACTTAAAAGCCGATTTTTTGAAGCTCAAAGAGATATTAAGTGATGAAACCAAGAAATCGTCCCAAGGGGAAGAACCAGAACAACTCATGTTATTTTAGGAGAAGAGTGCAAGAAGAAAAAATCGTTTTTACCAGATCAAGCTCCGAAACCCAAAAGTTTGCAGAAAAGTTGGCTCCGTTTCTTCGGGCCGGAGATATAATAAGCTTAACCGGAGATCTGGGAGCGGGTAAAACTTATTTTACCCAGGGGCTGGCTCGCGGTCTGGGTATCGATGAGAAAATAACGAGCCCCACCTTTACATTGATTAAAGAATATTCCAACATTAATGGCGTTTCTTTATTTCATTTCGATGTCTACCGTCTTAAATCTTTGCAAGAAATGCTGGACATTGGTTACGATGAGTATTTTTTTGGGGATGGCGTTACCGTCGTTGAGTGGGGCGATAAAATAACCCCCCTTATTTCTGACGAGTTTTTAGAGATAGAGTTAAAACGCCTTTCTGATGAGAATACGAGGAAGATAAAGATAATTACTCATGGAAGAAGATGGGAGAAGGCAGTTAAAAATTGGCTAAAGGAAAGCCAGAAAAGCCTTCGCACCGGCATTGATACTCTGTTAGACTGATACCTCCGCTCGCTTGATACTATTTTTACAGCGTCACGCGGTGGAGTGCCGTCCTAAATCGATGCCTTATGCCTGATGTTTTAAAAAATCTCCATATAACTCGGTAATCAATGCCGCGCTATATGGTCATCAGTAAAACACCTTCGTCTGCTTTTCTGGCTGAAAAAGCCCCTCATAAATATTATAACATTAACATCCGATTTATTTTCCAATTTTTAAATAAATTAATCGGTTCTAAAAACCTCTATCAGTGATATGATTATTTCATTAAGAAGGGAAAATAATGTTTTTACTTGCATTTGATACTTCAACAGACCTATGCACGGTAGCAGTGGGTAAAAAAGGTGTTCTTTTGGGGGAGCGTAATGTTTATGCGCCTCAAGGCCACATGCAGAAACTTTTGCCCATTACGGATTCACTATTGTCGGAGGTCGGTTGCAACATAAAAGACATTGGCGCAATTGCGGTTGGTTTGGGGCCGGGTTCTTTTACTGGTGTAAGAATAGGTGTCTCCATCGCCAAGGGTCTTGTTCAAGGTTTAAAAAGGCAAGTTGTTGGCATCTCCTCTTTAGATGCTTTGGCAAAATCAGTTAGTTTCCATGATGGTCTTGTTTGTGCGGTTATCGACGCTAAAAGAAAAGAGGTCTATTTTTGTCTGTACAAATGTTTACAGGGAAAAATCGAACGCCTAACTGATTACGAGGCGCTCCCTCCCGAAGAATTATGTGACAAGCTAAATGACATTAATTTGAACAAGAAGGTTGTTTTGGTCGGAGATGCTTTGAAGTTGTATGCGCCTCTTTTTCAAGAAAGAATCAAAGGAGCGGAACTTGCTTTATCCGACTTCTGGTATCCCAGGGCAGCAAATGTAGGGGATTTGGCATTCGATAGGCTGGAAAGAGGCGAGTGCAACAACTTTTTGAATCTTGCGCCGATTTATGTTCGAGTTCCAATTGCTGAAGAAATGTGGGAAAAGACCACAGATCTTGGAGCAAGACGATGGAGGGCAAAAGAAAGCGTTGAAGGCGATAAAACTTGAGATATCTCCCATGCAGCTCGGCGATATTAAAGAAGTTATTCAAATCGAAAAAGAATCTTTCGTATCCCCTTGGTCCGTCGATGTTTTCGAAGAGCAGTTAAGCCATCTCGATTGCGCGTCTTATTTTGTGGCGAGGGTCAATGGCAAGGTTATTGGGTACGCTGGTATTATATTCCCGCCTGCTTGCCTGTCGGTAGACACGGCCGACGGGCATAACGCTGAGACCGAGGGTCATATAACGAACATTGCCATTGATAAAAGTTATAGACGAAAAAAAATAGGAAGCGTACTTTTATTAAAGTTGATAGAAGAAGCGCAAAATAGGGGCTCAAGGGTCATTTCTCTTGAGTTGAGGAAATTGAATACGGTTGCTTTAAGCTTTTACAAGAAATTTGGTTTTCGAATTTTTGGCTTAAGGAAAGATTACTATTCTGATACTGGCGAAGATGCGATAGTTATGTTTGTTGATAATGTAAGCTCCGCCGATTACCAAAATAGATTACAAATTATTAGAGATGTTATTCAGTTTAGCGAGGAATAAGTATGGATGAAAAGTTGATTCTTGGAATAGAGACTTCCTGTGATGAGACCGCTGCGGCGATTGTGGCTGACGGCAAAAGGATTTTGTCGAATGTTGTTGCGTCTCAAGTTGAATGGCACCGCAAATTTAGCGGGGTCGTGCCCGAGATTGCTTCCCGAAAACACGTGGAGCTCATTAGCCCTGTTATAGAAGAGGCGTTGCTTGAGGCAAATGTTACTTTGGATGATATTGATGCCATTGCGGTTACACAGGGGCCTGGTTTGGTTGGGGCTTTG
>DSBK01000036.1 GCA_011046085.1 Actinomycetota bacterium | reverse complement strand
GGATCCAGCTTGCCCTCTTTCGCAAGTTCAGTAAGATCCCGACTAAATTTTTTTAGCATCCCCTCCGAGGCGCCAAGCACCTCATCATTCATTCCGCCCTGTCTTATCTGTCGCAAAGCGCCATAAATTTTATTATCCGTAAAACCAAGCTCTTTAAGAACTATCGCGCCAGCGCCTTCACCCTCTTTTAAGATTCCGAGGAACAAATGCTCTGAGCCAACAAAACTATCTCCAAGTTTCTTGGCTTCCTCGGTAGCTATGTCAACTGCCCTTTTAAGTCGTGGTGTAAGAAAAATTTGTTCCACAAAACCCAGGGGTTTTTCTTTGCGACTTAACTCGACAACATCATTTATCCTTATTCTCGCTTCCCCTATATCGATTCCAAGAAGTGAAAAGATTTGAGGTATGGTTCCCTCTGTTTGAGCAAGAAAACCAAGCAACAAATGCTCGGTGCCCATTTGATTTTGATTTGTTCTCCGCAAAGCATCTTGCGCTACCGCAACTGCTTCACGAGCTTTTTCCGTAAATTGCTCGAACATCTATTATCAACTCCACCTGCTCTTTATCTCCATGAGTTTTCCTTTTGGCATGAGGACTATTTCTTTTTTAAAACTTTTGCGCACCCTTTCAATTTCCTCTTCCATTTCCTTTTGTGTCTCTTTAAAATCCTTTTCCATCTCACCAATCTTTTCCCGCAATTCATTCATGCTAAGATCAAGATCTAAAATCATCCTTACACCAGCAAGATTAATTCCAAGATCCCGAGTTAACTCTTGAATATACTTTAGTCTTTCAATATCCTCATCCGAATAGAGCCTTGTGCTACCGGTGCTTCTATCAGGACAAATTAGTTTTTTTTGTTCGTACAACCTAAGCGTTTGTGGATGCATGCCCGCAAGTTTAGCGGCAACGCTTATCATGTAAAGACCTTCTCTTTCGGCCACTTTTCATTCCTTCTTCTTCAAAAATACTACTTCTACATCAAGTTTTCCAAATGTTTTCTTGGATTATCTTTATTTTTTTCAGCAAATTTTTTCAAAATTTCCTTCTCATCAACGCTTAAATTTTTGGGGATAATAATCTTGATTTTTATCAGCATATCCCCTTTGCCCAACCCCTTAAGACGTGGAGCCCCTTTGCCTTTCAACCTAAAAATTTGCTCCTCCTGCGTCCCCGCGGGAATCTTCAAAGAAACCGCCCCGTTGGTCGTGGGAACCTTAATCTTCGTTCCTAAAGAGGCTTCAGTAAAGGTTATCGGCAAAACCAACAAGATGTTGCTCCCATCACGTTTAAAGAAAGGATGCGGCTTTACTTTGGTGATTATGTATAGATCCCCAGCAGGTCCACCTTTATATCCTGCCTCTCCTTTGCCCGGAAACCTGATTTTTGAGCCATCTGTAACACCTGCCGGAACCTTTATGGTAACGGATTCGGTCTTTTTGGCTCGCCCCGTTCCCCGACAAGACGGGCAGGGAACATCAATCACAACTCCTTTGCCTAAACACTGCGGACACGGCCTAGTGATACTGAAAAAACCCTGGTTTTGAGCAACCTGCCCTCTTCCCCCGCAGGCAAGACACTTTTTTGGAAACGTGCCCGCCTTGGCTCCGGTTCCGCCGCATTTGAAACACACATCCTCTCGCACAACATTGATTTTTACTGATGCGCCCTTTAAAGCCTGTTCAAACGAGAGCTGGATGTTGTATTGAATATCCCGGCCTCTCTCGGGCGACTCATATCCGTGTCCCTTTTTTCCAAACCCAAAAAGGTCAAACACATCGGAAAATTGCCCAACATCTTCAAATGAAAAATCAAATGAAAAACCGGGTCCAGAGTCTGCCCCGGGACGAAAACCTGACTCAAAGAACTTTACGCCTTGGTCATATTCCTGTCTTTTTTTAAGATCGCCTAAAACCTCATAGGCTTCGGATATCTCCTTAAATTTCTCTTCGGCCTGCTTTTTTTCACCCTCGGGGACTCCATCAGGATGATATTTGCGAGCAAGTTTCCTGTACGCTTTTTTAATATCTTCTTGTTTCGCATTTTTATCTATTCCCAATATTTCATAATAATCTTTACGCCTTCGACTTGTCATGATGCCTCATTTTCCAACTTATTATTTCTCTCTTTTTGGGCAATTCTTTCTGTTGTTTTATTCAGTATCCTTATCTTTTGATTCACAACCCTTGGCTATTTTGACAATAGCCGGTCTTAAAATCTTGCCTTTAAAAAGATAGCCTTTTTGCAAAACCTCTACTATTTTTCCCTCTTCATGTTCATCGCTTTCAACCTGCATAAATGCCTCATGTTCATGGGGGTTAAAACCCTCTCCAATTGGATTTAAAATATTTGATCCTGCTTTTTTCAAAACATCTACCAATTGGCTATGAACCATCTCAACACCCTTCTTGAAGGATTCAAAATCGGTGTTTTCTTCGGTGGAGTTCAACGCCCTTTCCAGGTTATCCAAAACAGGCAAAATTTTTGCTATAATATCTTCGCTGGCCCGCTCCAAAAAAATAGCTTGATCACGAATAATTCTCTTTTTATAATTTTCAAACTCCGCTTGAAGTCTCTTAAGCATGTTAAGATAGTCTGCGGCCTCTTTCTCCTTTTCCTTCAACCGCTCTTTTAAAGAGGCGCATTCTTTCTTAAGGATCCCTTTTTCGTCTTTTTGCTCCAATTTTTTGGACTTACAAGTTTCTTTTGGTTTTCCTTTCTCCATACTTTCATCTTTTTTTTCGCTCATCTGCCTACCTCCGGGCTTTTAAAGGGGAGCTTATTAAGCTCCCCTTTATTTTTTATCGATTGCCACTTCTTATTTGTTTTCCTCTTTTTTATCTTCGTCCATTACTTCATAATCGGCATCCACCACTTCGCCCTCTTCTTCTGCAGCGCCACTCTCTCCTCCACCAGACTGCGTGCCAGCTTGCTGTTGTTGAGCTTGAGCATAAAGCACCTCAGCCAATTTGTATGAGGCCTGTTGCAGCTTTTCTGTATCCTCTTTAATCTTTTGAATATCGGACCCTTTAAGAGATTCCTTTGTAACAGCGAGAACATCCTCTATGTCTTTCTTATCTTCCGCGCCCAGTTTGTCACCAGCTTCCTTTAAACTCTTTTCCGTCGTGTATACCATATTATCAGCATTGTTTCTGACCTCAGCCTCTTCTTTTCTTCTCGCATCATCTTCTGCATGAGATTCCGCTTCCCTAACCATATTTTCAATATCTTCGCTCGAAAGCGTGGAAGTACCGGTTACGGTCATTGTCTGCTCCTTGCCTGTGCCAAGATCTTTTGCTGATACATGCACGATACCGTTTGCATCGATATCGAAGGCAACCTCAATTTGAGGAATACCCCTTGGCGCGGGAGGAATACCAACTAAATGAAATTTACCCAAGGCCTTGTTATCCATAGCCATCGGGCGTTCTCCTTGAAGAACATGTATTTCTACACTATTCTGTCCATCTTCGGCGGTTGTAAATGTCTCACTTTTTTTGGTAGGAATCGTGGTGTTGCGTTCAATCAACTTCGTAAATATTCCACCCTTAGTTTCTATACCAAGCGAAAGAGGGGTAACATCGAGAAGTAGAACATCTTTTACTTCACCTTTCAATACACCTGCCTGTACAGCAGCGCCAACGGAAACTACCTCGTCAGGGTTAACCCCTTTATGTGGTTCTTTGCCCATCATCTTCTTAACCAATTCTTGTACGGCCGGCATACGGGTAGAGCCACCCACAAGAATCACATCATCGAGATTCTTGACGTTAAGCCCCGCATCCTTTACGGCCTGATTGAATGCTTTTTCGCATCTATCAAGAAGGTCCGAGGTCATTTTTTGAAATTCAGATCTCGTTAAGGTTATATCGAGATGCAATGGACCTTGCTCGGTGGCTGTAATAAATGGCAGATTAATATTTGTGGTCTGCGCAGTGGATAATTCGCACTTGGCTTTCTCGGCAGCTTCCTTTAAACGCTGCAAAGCCATCTTGTCCTTCATTAAATCGACATCATGTTTGGCTTTAAAATCCTCGGCCATCCAATTCATTATCCGTTGATCCCAATCATCCCCACCAAGATGTGTATCTCCACTTGTCGACTTGACTTCAAAAACACCGTCTCCTAGTTCAAGTATTGAGACATCGAAAGTTCCGCCCCCTAAATCAAAAACGAGTATGGTCTCCTCTTTCCCTTTCCCCAAACCATAGGCAAGAGAAGCAGCCGTAGGCTCATTGATAATTCTCAACACCTCAAGCCCCGCAATAACCCCAGCGTCTTTTGTTGCCGTTCTCTGCGCATCATCAAAATAAGCGGGAACGGTGATAACTGCCTGTGTTATTTTCTCACCGAGATAAGCTTCAGCATCCCTTTTTAATTTTTGAAGAATAAACGCCGAAATTTGTTCGGGCGTATACTCTTTGCTCTCGATCTTAATCTTTTCTTTTGTCCCCATCTTTCTTTTGATGGAACTGATCGTGTGATCGGGATTTACTATCGCTTGTCTTTTAGCTACTTCTCCCACAAGCACTTCGCCAGCCTTGGAGAAAGCAACGACGGATGGGGTTACCCTACCACCTTCAGCGTTGGCTATAACAGTAGGCTCTCCAGCCTCCAAAACAGCCATACAAGAGTTTGTTGTACCCAAGTCAATGCCTAAAACTTTTGCCATTTTATTCACTCCTCATAAAAATATTCTGAAACCTATACATAACAACAATATAAAATCTAAGTCTGTTATTGTCAAGTCTTAAAAAAAGATCTTGCTTGATTACTCAAAGTAAAAACTGTAAAATTTTTTCCAATGCAAATTGGAGAGGTAAATTGGAAACACTTATTGTAGGATTGGGCGGCTTTTTCGGAGCAATTACCAGGTATCTCATAAGTAATTTTCTTTCAAAGCCAAACCAAAGTGCTTTTCCTTTGAGTACTTTTTTTGTAAACGTCTCAGGCTGTTTTATTTTGGGATTATTTCTCTCGTTAACAACCAAAACCCCTCACATTGACCCGAAACTTAAGTTGCTATTCACCGTGGGATTTGTGGGAAGCTATACAACTTTTTCAACCTTTGGCTACGAAACAGCAACTTTGATAAAAAACGGAAAATTAATATTTGCCATTGTGAATGTTGCTGCAAGTGTGCTGGTCGGGATAGTATCGTTTTTGGGCGGAACGATATTGGGCCAAATATTTTAAGTTCATTTCTTAAAATATTCTTTACAAAACATTTACAATTTTGTATAAAGTTTTTAAACACGCCGATTGAGGAGGGTTAAGTATGCCTAGACCAATTATTAATACTGACGAGTGTACGGGATGTGGAATTTGTATAGATGTTTGTCCAAATGATGTTTTCGAATTGGTTGACGATGTATCAACGGTTGTTAACGAGGACGCGTGCGAGGGATGCGGCGCTTGCGAAGAAGAGTGCCCAATGGAAGCAATTAAAATCGAGGAAAATTAAGAAAAAAGCTGAGACACATGTGTCTCAGCTTTTTTTAATCATCTTTATAAAATAATCGTGAATTCTGTTATCTCCGGTTAGTTCAGGATGAAATGCCGTAACAAGAAGCCCTCCTTCGCGAGCCATCACTATTTTATCCTCAAACTTTGACAAAATATCAACGCTTTCACCAACCGACTCAATCCAAGGAGACCTGATAAACACACCAACAAACGATTTCCCGCCGATACCGGAAATCTTTAAATCTACCTCGAAGCTCTCCCTCTGCCTGCCGAAAGCGTTCCGTCTAACCTCAATATTCATTAAGTCAAGAGAAGGTTCCCCTCCTCCGATAATTTTTTTTGCCAGAAGAATTAAGCCAGCGCAAGTTCCATATATCGGCATTCCTTCTTTGTGAAATTGTTTTATGGCATCTATAAATTCGTACTTTATCATCAACTTTCTAATGGTTGTACTTTCTCCGCCAGGAATGACAAGCGCGTCTAATTTGTGAAGTTCGCATGGCTTCTTTATGGGAACTGCATGGGCGCCACAATCCTCCAATATATGCAGATGTTCTCTAACAGCGCCTTGAAGTGAAAGTACGCCGATACGCTTTTTGCTTAAATTCAATTCTCCATCCTATGGTTCTTTAAATTGGTGAAAGGCAGGGGATTATGCGCTTACCAACCCCTAAACTGAATTAATTTATCTTTCTCTATCTCGCTTATCTCGAGACCAGGCATCGCTTCTCCAATGCCCTTGGAAACTTTGGCAAGTACTTCGGGATTATTGAAGTGCGTTGTGGCTTCAACTATCGCCTTGGCGCGCTCTTTGGGATTTTTGGATTTAAATATACCTGAGCCCACAAAAACACCATCGGCTCCCAGTTGCATCATCAAAGCCGCGTCGGCTGGAGTGGCAATTCCCCCCGCTGAAAAATCCACGACGGGAAGTTTTCCGGTCCGTGCTACCTCGCGCACAAGTTCGTAGGGAGACTGTAGTTTCTTAGCGGCCGCCATCAACTCATCTTCCCGTAAACTTTTAAGCCAACCGATTTCTCCCATTATGGTTCGCATATGACGAACGGCTTCAACAACATTGCCGGTTCCGGCCTCACCCTTGGTTCTAATCATGGCCGCCCCTTCCCCTATACGCCTCAATGCCTCACCCAGATTAGTAGCGCCACACACGAACGGGACGGTAAAATCAAATTTGTTAATGTGATTTGCTTCATCGGCGGGCGTAAGAACCTCGCTTTCATCGATATAATCTACTCCAATAGCTTCAAGGATTTGAGCTTCTACAAAATGCCCTATCCTTACTTTGGCCATTACGGGAACGGTAACAACTTCCATAATATCTTCAATGATAACCGGATCAGCCATACGAGCTACGCCTCCGGCGGCACGTATGTCGGCAGGAACCCGCTCCAAGGCCATAACGGCAACCGCGCCCGCATCTTCGGCTATTTTGGCCTGCTCAGCATCGGTAACATCCATAATCACGCCGCCTTTTAACATCTCAGCAAGACCGGTTTTAACCTTAGTGGTACCCCTTTTAACCATTAAATTACCCCCAAACTTTTTGCTTTTAAGCATAATAATTTTACAGAATTAATATAAAAGTAGCAAGACGAATGCTTTTTAACGGAAAACAAATATCATAAATGCTCGTTTAAACCCATTCACCATAAAAAACCAATGCAGTACAGAGACATTTACATTTTAATTGATTAAATACACAAAAGCAGTTAAAATATTTACATATACATTCTTTTTTGGAGCGAGTATGACTGGGCTTAGAGGTAACCTAAAAAGTGAGAATTCCTCAATTCGTTCAGATTTATGGGGGCTTTATGAAACCATTGCCCCGAAATTTTCAAGTTTGCCTGAAAAAGAAAAGAATTACTTGGTAAATCACACCATTGACACAACTTATTACTCCTCTCAAATTGCCGAATCTATACGATGCTCTCAAAAGGAAGTCCGATCTCTTGAGACAGCAGCTCTTCTTTTTGATATAGGAAAAACCGAAATACCGGTGGGCATTCTAACTAAAAAAGACCCTTTAACACTCAATGAGTATTGGACAATTCAAGGTCATCCTTTCTTTAGCGAGATGTTGATAAAATCTTTACCCGATGCCCATAAGCTTATCCCCATCATAAGAAAACACCACGAGAGAATGGATGGTTGCGGATATCCGGTGGGTTGGAAAGATGGGGAGATTTGTTTGCCAGCTAAAATACTGGCGGTGGCGGACAGCTATGCAGCCATGCGATCAAACACCTCCTACAGAAAAGCCCTGAGCAAAAAAGATGCAGTTAAAGAACTTGAAAGAGAGCGGGGCAAACAATTTGATTCAAATATTGTAGATGAATTCGTAAAAATACTAAATAGGCCACAAAAAAGTAAGCTTAATGCACTTTTTTCGCTCCCATTACTAAAACTGCAAAAGTTAAAACATGCCGTTCCCTGCTCCGTGCCGCTACAAAGTGTCGCCACAATGACGGGGCTTACCCTTGTTTTAAGTTTTAGCACGGCGGCAGTCTTGGCAAACAGCGATATGCCAAAGATGAACGCTTCCAAAGAAACGCCAACAAAAGTCATCTGTAAGATGAATGGCGAGAATGCGAAACTGGTACAGGAACGCGCCAAAGATACATCAAAAAAACAGACATCCCAGTCAAGCAAACTCTCATTAGAAAAGAGCCAAACTAAAAACCAGAATCAAAAAAAAGAAGAGCTAGGCAAAATAAAGGAAAACACGACCGCAAATAAGCAACGCCATAAACCAGAAAATAAAAAACAAGTCGGGGTTAACATGCCCGAAGAGTGCACACCAAAAAACCAATACTGTGAACCGCAAGCTCTAAATGAAATACCCTGTTCAAAGAGAGAAGAATTACCACCCACAAATCAGGAAAAAAATCCTTCAGAACCTGTGATTAATAACAATGAGAATTATCGCGATACTTTAACAAAAGATAGTCAAAAAGAAGAGGGGGAAACGGGTACATTTAGTCGCAAGAATTAGAGAAACATACTGACAAATGTTAATTTCTCTTCTCAAACCTGACACTTCGGACAGAAATGCGCGCTTCGGCCCCCCAGTTTTATTCTCTTGATTGAACCGCCACATTTTTCACATACCTGCCCCGTTTTGCGATAAACCTTATGATGGGAAACAAAATCTCCTTGTTTTCCATATAAATCGACGTAATCATCCATCGAAGAGCCCCTATAACTGATGGCCGATAACATTATCTTCCTTATTCCCTCATACAATCTGGCAATTTCCTCTTCCTTTAAAGCGGAAACATCTCTTTCGGGATGGATGGCGGCATAAAATAGCGCCTCGTCGGAATAGATGTTTCCTATTCCCGCAATAAAATTTTGGTTCATGAGGAGGGGTTTTATCTTGCCGGATCTCTTGCTTTTCATAAGCTTGCTAAATTCACCAAGACTCAGTTCTAAGGCCTCGGGCCCTAAACCTTTTAATTCCGGGGCTTCACTAAGTTTCCCCGACACCAGTTTAACGTAACCAAACTGCCTCAAATCCCAAAACCTTAGCTGGTTTCCATCATTCAAATTAAAGATGAGATGGGTATGTTTCTCTATCGGTTCAGACGGTGCCAGATATAATAACCGCCCCGTCAACTTCAAATGTATAAGCAAGCTGTCTCCGGTGGACAACTCAATGATTAAAATCTTTGCCCGTCTTTTTACCGCTTTTACGGAGGCCCCTTCAACCCTTTCTGCAAACTCTTCCAAAGTAACATTTTTTAAGGGTTTATCCGACAGCACCTTGATGCTCTCTATTTTCTTTTCTTTAAGCTCATCTTCCATCTGCAATCTTATGGTTTCTACTTCGGGCAACTCAGGCATTTTAATCACTATCCTTTGAAACGTTTTTAAATATCGCTTTATCCAAGATAAGTTACATGCTTATCGAGATCGATTTTCTTCTCTACCGAACGAATTTTGGAAGGATAGCCCACAGGGATTACGGCCATCAATTCATTCTTGGTTCTAAAAAAGTCCTCGATGATTTCTTGTGGCATCAAAAGTGGAACCCCAAGCCAAACGGCTCCCAAACCTTGATCGTGGCATGCTAAAAGCATATTTTCTATGGCCGCCGCAACACTTTGAACCTCCATCAGGTGGATAACTTCTTTTTTGCTGTGTCTGAAATATTTGCTAGCGGCCTGACAGAAAGAACCGTCGTTAAAAAAGGCAAGCGCAACGGACGAATCTTTAATCATTTTTCCCGAATATTTAAGCAACCTATTAACATAAAAACCGGTATATTCTTTGTAACGCTCCTCATTTGAAACGTTTAAAAATACCTCTGCAAGCTCATTCTTCTTTTTGTCCTTAAGAACTACAATTTTCCACGGTTGGCTATTGTGGGCAGAAGGGGCATAGCAGCCAGCCTTAAGAATTTGTTTTAAAACGTCATCGGGGATCGGCTTGCTTTCAAAATGCCTTATGCTCCTCCTGGTAGTTATCGCTTCAATTGTTTCCATGCTTTCCTCCAAATATTTTTTTAAAAACCCGTTCTTTTTATAAAAATTTTATATTTTAGTCAACTCACATATGGAAAGAGGCTCGCCCTTAGATGAATCTCTTGAAAGCGAAATGGCTCCGGGTCCACATTTCGTAACACATAGACCACATCCCATACATTTATCATAATTTACAGCCGGTTTACCACTCCCTCTCTCGATGGCATCAAAAGGACATGTCGCCAAACAAAGACCGCAATTTAAACAATTTTCTTCGTCGATTTTTGCAACATAGCCAGAAGAAGCAAGCATCGGAATGCCATAATCCTTAAACGCCTTCATTCCCGCACAACAGCAGCTGCAACAGTTGCATATTGCGTAAAATCTATCCCCCATGGCGCTCTTAAACCAGGCGGTGTGGATATGACCCCTTTCATCTTCCTCCCTCAAGATCTGAAGGGCCTCTTCTTTGGATATCCTACGTGCCCCCTTCGTGTTATGCTCCAAAACAAAGCTTACATACGGTTCACCCACGATTAAGCAAACATTCGACGGCAAACAGGGATTTTTAACCGAAAGACGACAAGGACAATCGACCACCCCTATGCTATCTGGATTCTTGATTATGATATCTCGCGCATGTTTGTAGGGAATAACCTGTTCAAGATCGACAAGAGACACTTCCTTATTCAATTTTATGAGAGATTCAGCATCTGATAATTTTACAATCTTGCCATGATAGGTGCTTTTTAGTTGTCTCTTTGCCAAATCTACCGAGTTTAGCAGGATTATTTCATGAATTTTTCCTCCAATTCTATGGATGAACACATAAGCCTTTGGCCACCTCATATAGAAATAACCATGAAGAAATTTTAAGGGTTTTGTGGGCCCGTGAAGTTTTGCAAATTCCTTGGTTGAGGCCTTGGCTTTTTTAGAAATAAAAAAACCCGTAGCCACACCAAGTAAAAAGGAAGTTAATGCTTTTTTCTTTTCCACCAAAGACCTCGTTGCTCAATTTTTAAAATGAGTTCACATTATATCAGAAAAATTTCAAGGGCAACTTATCAAAAACTTAATACTTTGGAATTGGTGGCAAATCCTTTAGAGATTCTAGGATGACATAATCGGAGCCAAAAAACTTCGCCTTGATTAAATTGTTTACGTAGCTACTTAGCTCAAAAAATGACTCAAAAAATGTCCTTGCAGGATATTCTTTAACAATTGGCTCCTCAATTTCCGCAAGCTCCGCCGCCACATCTATCGCATCCTGATAGCTTCCCAAAACATCAACCAATCCCAATTTCTTTGCCTGTGTTCCGCTAAAGAGCTCTCCCGTAGCCAGTTTTTTAACTTCCTCAACATCCAAATTTCTGCCTTCGGCCACTTCTTTAATAAATTGACCATAAAGTTCGTCTGAGAGTGTTTGCCACAATTTTTGCTCCTCCTTGGTCAACTCCCTTGAGAACATATCCTTATGTTCCCCCGATTTAATCGTCTCGATTTTTATGCCCAATTTTTCATAAAGACCCCCCAAATCCATAAATTGGGAAATCACCCCTATGCTTCCAACTAAAGTGCCCTCTTTGGCAACAATTTTATCCGCTGGAGCCGATATATAATAACCTCCCGAGGCAACCATATCACCCATGAAGATGACGATTGGTTTTTCGGTTCTTCTTATCTCATCAGCTATCTCTTGAGATGCCCCCACTGCTCCGCCAGGACTATCTATTTTTATGACAATTGCCTTAACCGCAAAGTCATCTCTTGCTCTATCTAGCTGGCGACGAACAAAATCGGGGGTAATCCCCATGGCGCCCATGAGTAAATTCTCCTCACCGCTATCGGAAATTGGACCGTTCAACGAAATTACTGCCACCGTGTCTCCGGTTGGGCCAAAGTCCGCTCCTCCCACGAGAAGAAAGACAACCACTCCTAAATAAAAAAGCAAGATAATGCCGACAACCGCTCCGATTATTATTTTGGTCCTTTTCTTCATTCCTTGTCCCCCGTTTCCTCTTTTATCCATTCAAAAAAATCGGTATTCCCATCACTAATTTTGATCACACTTATAGCGGGGACGTCATAACTGTGGATGCTTTTAACCTTGGATATAACGTCGCTTGTCTTACTATCGGTTGTCTTTACAAAAAGCAATGCCTCGGTGCTCTCACAAATATCACCCTTCCACCAATAATGAGACTCCACCCCCGGAACAATATTCGCGCAGGCGACAAGCCGCTCCTCGAGTAATCTCCGAGCAATGCTTCGCGCCTCTTTAACATCTGACGTAGTAATATAAATTAAAGAGTAAGCCAACTTTCTTCCCTTTCAATCAACAGTTATTAGTTAACCGTTGGCAGTTAATACAAATTTAAAAAAAGTAAACCACCACCCCCAAAGGAAGTGGCTTTGATAATCAACCTAAAAGGTAAATTCCTGCTGCTGGCTTTCCTCTTGTTTTTCTTTCTGTTCTTTACGCTGTATGTATTTTCTAATCTTTTCTTCATCCATACCTATTGTGCTCACACAGTACCCTTTACTCCAGAAGTGATTTCCCCAATATGGTTTCTCTCTTAAATTAGGATAATTTCCAAACAATTTTATTGCCGTCTTTCCTTTTAAAATTCCTATTAAGGGCATGGCCTTAAAAATTACCTTATCAATGAATTTGATCTAAATTATATACACGTATTTTAGTCGCTTCATTTTTAAACATTAAATTAGCATAAGGTACAAAAATTTTATCGAAATAGCCCATACCAAAGTATGTTACCCAAACACCTTCTTTTTCCGAATCCGATTCAATTAAGAGAAACTTCTTAAGAGTGGAAAGGTTAATACCCCAAATTTGGCTTATATCTTTTCCTATTTCATCTTTACTTCTTTCCGCTACATTTTTTTGAGCTCTATAAAACATATAATTTCCCACAAAGCACTGATTGTTGCAATCTGGTCCAACTAAAAATAATTTTCCAGAGGGATCTCTCAAATACAGATTTGGAATTACTGATTCATCATTAGGGAACACTGCCCAGGAAAGCCAATCTTTATGATGGGTAGGAAAATGGCTTATGTCGTATTCATTTTTTAAGTCATAAGCCATAATATTTTTATTTTGTTTCAAGTCATAAACATAAAGCATTACATTCCATTTATTTTTCTTATAATATTCTGTCCAAAGTACATTATTTTCTGAAAAACTAATTCTGCTTATATTGGTATTTGTTGTGTGAATTACGGTTGTCTTTCTTGTGTCCAAATCCATCATTATTAACATACCTTTGAATTTTGCGGGAGGATGGTAATTTACTATCCATGCAAGTTTATTTTCATAAAAATCTAGCAGTGGTCTTGCTTTAGTTTGGGTTTCACCTTCGTCAATTAAAATTGGCTTTGAAATGGTTAAGTTTTTAGAATTAAATTTTGCGGCATAAAGTCTCCAATAAATTTCTCCCGGACTTACCTCTTCCCAGGCAACCCAATCGTTAGAGAGTTTAAAATTAAGAATATCCCATTTTTCAGCTTTGTTAACAGGATATTTGCGAATCTTTTTTTTAAATCCAGTTTTTAAATTCAAAATATAAAGTTCATTGTTTGGAAATTCGACTCTGGTATTTCTCATAAGAGCACAGTAATTTTCATTATAATCGTACACACCAAATAGACCTTTGAATTTAAACTCTTTAAAATGAATGTTAGGAGCATCTGTTTTTTTAATTTTTGAAATATCTTTATAAACTATATCCTGAATTTCAGATCGTTTTTTTAGATTTCCCCTTGTTAGATAATTACTTGAATCATAATTAGACAACGGTTTTTCTACTACTTTATTTTCACCACAACCAGTTACAAATATGGTAATTAAGATAACTACAATAAACATAAATTTAATTTTTATTTGTTTTTTATCCATTTAATACCTCGCTAAATTTTTTTAGAGGGAAGAGAAATCTCTTCCCTCTAATTTATAAGCTAATAAATTACCGCTTTCCTAAAATGTAGGTATATTCCGTTCCAAACTTGGGCTCGAGGGTATGCTTTATGACCATAAGTTTGACCGCCACCCGATCTCCAATAAGCTTCGTTATAAGGATCGTTTATTCTAACAATGCTAGTAGCTGAATCAAACCCCTCAATTGGAATAATGTGTCCGCCATGATCATATATGTAGTAATTCCATGTCGTTCCAATAATATTTACATCGGTTGCCATTGGGTATTTTTTGGTAGCAATTGCATAAATAACACGATTAAAAAAAATCAGTTGAAGAACTTAAGGGACCATAATAATAATAACTTTTACCAAGTGTATAATACCTTAAAGCATCATCAACCTTTGAAAAATCGGTCCCGTTTGTTGTTGTGGCCAAAAAATTTGCATAGGTTTGTTGTAACATCTCGTAAAAACCCCAGTAATTGTCGATAATTTGACATGTTGCTGGGCCACACCAATAAGCTCTCTGTTGTGCATGGCTAGGCGCATAAAGCCACCCTGAACTAGTCGCATTGATTTTCATATCATCGCTATTTTCGTGTTTTGATTTTGTGTTTTTTTCCTTTAACCATTTCTGATATTTAGCTTCTTCAATCTTTTTTAATCTTGCTTCTTCTTGCGTAAGCACATCATTGGTTGGAGTTGGATCATCGCCAGTTCCAGCACAAAAACAAACAGTTGCCTGTGTTAACATAAAAAGCGAAATCAGTAAAATAACCATCGAACTTATAAAAATATTTTTTCTCATTTTACACTTCTTTACTACTAAATTGTTTGCTAAAATACTCTTGCTACTTCGAATAGTTTTTATTCTCTTCGGCGAGAGGCTATCAGGGGTAGCTTTTTATTTTTTATTCACTCCCCTTCATCAATTGATAAATTGATAAGTATTTGTATTTGTGTCTTTTTTTTGTATTTATAAATCCTTTATTTTTTCTTATTGGTTATTCCTTTCTATTTAACCATGCCTTTTATTATATCAAACCTTTATGGCATAGCCTTTTTTCCATTACCACCTCTCGAGGAGGTGGTTTTCTATATTGTTAATAAACAATTCTTCATTTAAATCTTCTTTCCTTTTTACCCGATAAGAACGGGTAGTTAAGCGCTTATTAGCTCCTTAAATTTCTTGGCGTTATAAACCGCATAGCCGTAGGCGTCGTTATTAAAATAGGCATATATGTCTCTGTTCTCACTCAGCCATTTTTTTGCCCTGGTTGCCCAGTCTTTAAGCTCTTCGTTGGAATAGTCGGAGCCATAAAGGACCTCTCCTCCATGAAAACGCATGTAAACATAGCTTGCGGTGGTAATTTGCTCGAAAGACCACCTCTTCGAGTGCGCAATGCACAAAGAAAAATTGTGCTTCTTTAAAATTTCGTAAATTTCATCACAAAACCAGCTTTCGTGCCTAAACTCAAAAGCGTGTCTGGCGCTCTTCGCAACCTCATTTTTGATAAGAAGCTCACAAAATTTTTGTAATCTCTCGACGTTAATATGAAAATTTGGTGGGAACTGCCAAAGAACAACTTCCAACTTCTCTTTCAATCCTTTTGCGTTGTTGAAAAAGAGTTCTATGGAATCGTCACAATTGGCAAGTTTCTTGACATGGGTAATGAATCGGCTCCCTTTGGAAACAAAGATGAAATTTTCCGGAGTCCTTTTGTACCATCCTTCAAAGACCGACTCTTTGGGGAGCCGATGGAAAGATACATTCAACTCCACCGTGTTGAAGTACTCGGCGTAGTATTCAAGCCACTTACGTTGAGAAACACCTTTTGGATAAAAAACTCCGTCGGACCAATGTTTATAATTAAAGCCACTCGTTCCAACATAGATTTTAGACATAATCTTATTCCTCTTGCCTAATTTGCCTCCATGATTATTTTAACTCTTTAATGAAAGAAGGGTATAGGGTAAGGGGTAAAGTAAAAGACATTTTAATTCGTCATTGCTTCTCCCGATGTCCATCGGGAGAAGCAATCTCATAAGCAGCTTATAGATTGTTGAATAATACATAAAATGTCATCGCCGTGCCCCGATGCGGGCGGCGAGTGAGACTTTGCTGAGCGTGGCGATCTCGAAGCTCCTGATATACAGAGATTGCTTCGTCATCCGACGTAATGTCGGAATCCTCCCAATGACAAAATTCAACAGTCTGCCAACTAATAACTGGTAACTAAATCAGCTAATAATAATTTCGTCCAGAGAGCGCTTGGGAACGTGATGAACACCCTCGCCGTCACGCCAGTAATTAATTTTTTTATGAGACCCGACTGCCTCAGTAACCACTTTTTCTTTAGGTTTTCCAAGAGCTATAACGAGAAGTATCTCATACTTTTTTGGTATCTTAAGAGATTCGCGGAGTCCCTCTCTATCAATTGAACCAAGGATGCAACCACCCAGCCCCTTCTCCACAACACCCAAAAGAATGCTTTGAGCTGCAATCCCGTGATCACAACCAAAAGAATTGCTTATTGTTGTATCGCCGAGAATAATAATATACGCCGAAGGTCTTTCTCCCTCAGATGGTCCCGACCAGTCCGCAAAATAACCGGCCCAAGCAAGATGTGAAAATATTAAAGCATTCTTTTTGCCCTCGCAGGAAAGAATATATTTTAGGGGCTGCAAATTCGCCGCGGATGCCGAGTTTCTTGCCAAATCAACAAGCTCTTTTAACATCTCTCCCTTGAGGGAAAAATCTTGATAAAACCGGCGGTAACTTCTATTTTTTAGAATTAAATCTTTAATCAATTCAATCACCTTATATAAATAGTATCGTTTAGTATTGGCAATCAATAAAGCTGCATTTAAGAAATTTTACACCAACTATCTCATCATTCAACCCCCGTCTCTCGCAATAATCAAAAATAGGGCATACGCTGCACTTTGGATTGATTTTTTTGCAAAATTCTCGACCGTGTTCAATTAAAGCAAGATGGAGCGACCGCCTCTTTTCTGGAGGAGCCAATCTTTCGAATGTGGCCTTTATCCCATCGTAACCAGTTTTAATCTCAACAAGCGCAATCCTTTTGGCAATCCTCTCTATGTGGGTATCTATCGGAAATACCGGGACGTTTGAGACAAGGTTGAGAACAACATCCGCCGTCTTTTGCCCTACACCTGGCAAGCTCATCAATTTTTTTCTAGCCTCTTCTTCGGGTAAATCAAGTATGTTTTTCAAATTGCCACCGTACTCGTCCACGATAATTTTTGACATCTCTTTAATTTTTGCCGATTTATTATTATGCAATCCGGCGGGTTTAATGCATTCGGCAAGCTTTTCGACGTCAGCTTTCGCAACGCTGTCTGGGGTTAGTTCAAATTTATCCTTTAAATTCTTAAATGCTCGGATATTTCCCTTTCGCTCCGTCGCTTGGGATAAAATAACCGAAACGAGAACCTCAAAGGGCGTAAGCCCCTTACTCCAAACTTTTGGACTATGGGTTTTTATAAGAATTTTGGTTATTTCTTCAAAGTCTTTTTCGCTTATCATCAAGTTAATTC
>DSBK01000089.1 GCA_011046085.1 Actinomycetota bacterium | reverse complement strand
CTGGCAGGCGGGTCTGCCATACGCCATCAGCTACCTAGAATTGTGCCAAAAATCTCATATCGTTCTCAAAGAATAACCTTATATCGTTTACTCCATATTTGAGCATTGCGATGCGCTCTACCCCCATACCAAAAGCAAAACCGGACACTTCCTCAGGGTCATAACCAACCCCGCTCAATACATTTGGATCAACCATGCCCGCTCCGAGTATCTCGAGCCACCCAACGCCCGAACAAACCCTGCAACCTTTTCCATCACACATTATGCAAGACACATCAACTTCAGCGCTTGGTTCGGTAAACGGGAAAAAGTGGGGTCTAAGCCGAATTTTTCTATCCGCCCCAAACATTTTTTTTGCGAAAACTTCCAGGGTTCCTTTTAAATCCCCAAAAGTGATGTTTTTATCAACTGCAAGCCCTTCAACCTGATGAAACATTGGAGAATGACTCGGATCAGGAACGTCTCTTCTGTAGGCTTTACCCGGAGCAATTATGTAAACGGGCGGGAGCGTTTTCTCCATTATCCTAATCTGAACCGGCGAAGTGTGTGTGCGCAAAAGAACTCCGTCTTTTTGTGTATATAATGTATCCATTAAAGATCTCGCGGGATGGTCAGCGGGCGTATTTAACGCATCAAAATTGTAATATTCGGTTTCAACCTCAGGCCCCTCCGCTACCCTATATCCCAACCCGATAAAAGTATCGGTTATTTCATCAACTATTTGTGTAATTAAATGCTTTTTCCCCGTGAAAAAACATCTGCCGGGAAGGGTGATATCTATGACTTCTTCTTCCAATTTCTGTTCCAAGGCTTTGCTTTCCAATTCTTCTTTTCTTTTACTTATTGTGTTTTCTATGGATCGACGCACCTCGTTGGCTTTTTTGCCGATAGCAGGCCTGTCTTCGAGAGATAAATCCCCCAATGATTTCAATATGACCGTTATCTTGCCCTTCTTGCCCAAAAAAGAAACTCTTGCGGCTTCCAATCCCTCCAGAGAAGAAGCGCTAGAAACCTCTTTTTGGCCCTCTTTGCTAATTTCTTCCAGCTTATCCAATATAGACAAACCCTATCCCTCCAAACATAAGAAAATAGTATTTTTAAAATCCTCCAATAAACAAAAATCCTCGCCCTAAAAGGACGAGGATTTAGCCCGCGTTACCACCTTGCTTCCTCCCCGATTTTGTCGGGGGGCTCTCTTGCTCCATAACGTAGAGCTCACGTTGAAACTTACTTATGGTTCAGTCTCAAAGCTCCGGAGTGAACTTCAATCAACATGTATTTAGCAACACTTCCAGCTAAAATGTTGCCTCTCTTTAAAATACAGTTTGATTTACTCTCTCCTTCACAGCCCTAATATAAAATTATAAATTCTCAACTAAGCTCCCAGTTTTTCTTTAGCTACGGATGCAACTTTTGCAAAGGCTTCTGGTTCATTTACCGCCATATCAGACAACATCTTACGATTTATTTCTACATCAGCCAATTTTAGGCCATTCATAAGTTTGCTATATGATAAACCATTCTGCCGAGCCGCGGCGTTTATTCTGGTTATCCAAAGTTTTCTAAAATCGCGTTTTCTTGCTTTACGATCTCTATATGCATACGTTAAAGAGTGCGTAACTTGCTCTTTGGCGGCTCGAAAAGTACGACTTTTTGCTCCATAATATCCTTTCGCAAGTTTCAAAATCTTTTTTCTTTTTTTTCTAGCGTGAACAGCTCTTTTTACCCGCGACATCTATCGCAACCTCCTTAAAATCTTTACTTCGACACAAGAAGCTTTTTAATCCTTTTTACATCAGAATCATTCACAAGGGTCTCCTGTCTTAATTTCCTCTTTCTTTTAGGAGATTTTTTCTCCAAGATATGACTTTTATGGCTCCTGCATCTTACAACTTTTCCAGAACCAGTTAATCGAAACCTCTTAGCTGTTCCCTTGTGCGTTCTCATTTTTGGCATTTAGAACCGCAACCCCTTTCTCGCAGTTATTAGCAGTTATTTCGGTGAACGATTTGTTGGCGACAAAACCATAATCATATTTTTACCGTCCAGCTTGGGCCTCAATTCAACAACCGCCAGCATCTCAAGCTCCTCAGCCAGTCGATTTAATATATCTCTGCCAAGGTCTGTGTGCGCCATTTCTCTGCCCCTGAACATCATGGTAATTTTCACCCTGTTCCCATGATTTAAAAAACGTTCAACATGTTTTTTCTTCGTCTCGTAGTCGTGTATATCGATTTTGGGTCGAAATTTTATCTCCTTGACCACCGTAAATGTCTGATGCTTCTTGGCCTTTTTTGCTTTCTGCTCCTGTTCATATTTATATTTCCCGTAATCCATAATTCTGCAAACGGGTGGCTTAGCCTGAGGAGCAACTTCAACCAAATCCAAACCTTTCTCAGTGGCCATTTCCAAAGCTTCTTTATACTCCTTAATCCCAAGTTGCTCTCCATCTTCGGAAATTAATCTAACCTGTGGAACTCTAATTCGATTGTTAATACGAACATCCGTATTTATTTACGAACACCTCCCAAAAAATTGCTCACTTACCGTCCTGTGTCCTCCAATAAAAAAAGGTAGCAAAAGCCACCCATTAAATTTCTTTGTTAACCTTATGAGCAACTGTCAAGCTATAAGGTGAGAGGCAGGTGGCCCCTTCTTGCTTTATATATTTTCAAAGTCGAAGTATACCTTGTTATAGTTTAAATGTCCACCCTAGCTTACAATCTCTGGCTTATTTCCTTCGTCAACTCATCCAAAAACTCACTTAATGATATGTCTCGCCTATCTTTGCCGCCTCTACCTCGAATTGCCACAGTATTGGTCTCAACCTCATTATCTCCAACGATAATCATATAAGGAATCTTTTTGACCTGTCCGTCACGAATTTTTTTGTTAATGGATTCTGATCTCAAGTCCGTCTCGGCACGAATACCTGCCTTTAATAATTCGAACACTATCGTATTTGCATAATCATTGTGACGATCGGCAATCGGGAGAACAGATGCTTGAACAGGAGCAAGCCAAACAGGAAAAGCTCCAGCATAATGTTCAATCAAACATCCGATAAATCGTTCGATCGAGCCAAGAATAGCCCTGTGAATCATTATCGGCTGATGCTCCCTATTGTCTTTGCCCATATAAGTTACGTCAAACCGCTCGGGAATATTAAAGTCAACCTGAATGGTTGAACATTGCCAGGCTCTGCCCAAAGCATCTTTTATTTTTATATCTATCTTGGGACCATAAAAGACACCTTCGCCGGGATCTATCTGATAACTCAATCCCACATCCTCAAGCGCCAGCCTCAACGCGTCAGTTGCCCTTTCCCAGTTTTCTGAAGTCCCAACATACTTATCTGGCCTGGTTGAGAGATAGATTTCGTACTCGTTAAACCCAAATGTCCTTAACATACAGAGAACTACGTCGAGGATTTTTAAAATTTCGTCCTCAATTTGATCAGGACTGCAAAATATGTGAGCATCATCCTGAGTGAACCCCCTCACCCTTAAAAGACCGTGTAAAACTCCCGATCGCTCATATCGATAGACCGTGCCTAGTTCGGCCCAGCGCAGTGGCAATTCCCTGTAACTTCTGGTCCTCGATTTGTAGATTAGAATATGAGCTGGACAATTCATCGGTTTAATCACATATTCTTGTTCTTCAACTTTCATAGGAGAATACATATTTTCGCGGTAAAAATCCCAGTGTCCGCTAGTTTTCCAGAGATCAACCTTTGCAACATGAGGAGTCATTACCATTTCATAGCCGCGTTTTAAATGTTCGTCGCGCCAGAAGTCCTCGATAATTTTTCGCATCAAGGCACCTTTTGGATGCCAGAGAACGAGTCCTGCCCCAAAATCATCATTTATGCTGAATAAATCCAATTCGTTGCCCAATTTTCTATGGTCTCTTCTTATAGCTTCTTCTTGTCTGTGAATAAACTCGTCCAGTTTTTTAGGATCATCAAATGCAGTCCCGTAAATTCTCTGAAGCATGGGCCTATTCTCATCACCTCGCCAGTATGCGCCGGCAACATTCAGCAACTTAACGGCCTTAATTTTGCCGGTTGTAGGAATATGCGGACCCCTGCACAAATCAACGAAATTCCCGTTTTGATATATTTTAACCGTTTTACCTTCAATTTCCTCGATAAGTTCGATTTTGTATTCTTGATTAAGTGATTTGAAAAGTTCTATTGCCTCCTCTTTAGACATTTCCTTGCAGGTAAAATGGTTGTTTTCTTTAATTATCTCCTTCATTTTCTTCTCAATCTTTCCCAGGTTTTCAAGAGACAAAGAATTCCCCAAATCGAAATCGTAATAGAACCCTTCTTCAATGGCCGGACCTATTCCAAACTTGGCTTTAGGATAAAGTTCGCCAACCGCCTGTGCCATAATATGAGAAGCGCTATGACGGTAAATATCGGGTCCTTCGGGTGAAGAAAAAGTTATTATCTCAATTTCAGAATCTTCTAATATCGAAACACCTAAATCAACCAGTTTCTTGTCAATCTTTCCTGCGATTGCATCTTTAGCTAGCCGAGGACCAATTTTCTTTGCTATCTCAAAAAGCGTTGTCCCTTTTTCAACTTCCATCTTTGAACCATCGGGAAGGGTTGCTTTTATCTTTTCCGCCACAGTAGACCTCCTAAAATGTTAATGTGATAATTATAGCACAGTGATTTAAAAGCTAAAAAAGTAAAAAGACATTGACCATAGACAAATCGAGGGTATTTGACGATGCTTACCTTTTCGGTTAATTACAATTTTGTTGCCATCAGGGAATTAGAAAAGATAATAATACAACATCCGCTAGAGACAACACTGCAGCAAATAGATAACCACCCCAAAGAAGCATAAAACAATGGACACAACCAAAAACAAAACAATCTTGCCTAAAACCCGCAAACCTTTAAACCATTCTAAAAATTTTTGCATATCTCCTCACTTAAAATAGATAAACCCAAACACCATTTAATAGAACAAATTAATTTTTTCACTTTTATCTTTATTATTCTATTCTTTCACCTTAATTTCCTTGTTCGTTTATGGACTTAATTTAAATCAGTGAGGAGTTAACCGTGAATTTTAAGAATTTAAGCAAAGAAATATTGTGAAATTAACTAAAAAATGCCCCACTAGCAGGCATTTTTTGTCAAAATATAATGGTGGGCGCTACTGGGTTCGAACCAGTGACCCCTTCCGCGTCAGGGAAGTACTCTCCCGCTGAGCTAAGCGCCCAAAAAAACAGTTTATGGTTTATAGTCTATGGTTAATAGTAACAAAATTTTTAATAAATTTATCATAAGGAATTATATAAACTAGTCAGCATTTTAGCAATTTTAGTCAACCAATTATAGTATATTTGATACTCTTCATCTGATATCTGGTTTTCATCTCTCAAGAATAATAGAAGAGTAACCGTTTCGTTGATAGAAAACCATTACTAATCTTGATAAATCTTTTAAAATCGGCTTTTGACTTTCTCCCAGCGCCCTCTGCTACATTAAGCGAAATAGAAATCGCCGCGCGCTCAAGTTGTTGATTAACTGAAAAGTATCTTTTGTTATTAACTTTCTTGGTAAGTTTAAAAACAGAGTGAGCAAATTTTCTAGCTTCATTCCAAACATTTAACTTCTCGAAAGAAAATATTTTATCCTCCATTTACGCTTTAAACTATAAACTATCATCCATCTACTATAAACCGAATCTTGGAGGCGGCGAGCGGATTTGAACCGCTGAATCGAGGTTTTGCAGACCTCTGCCTTACCACTTGGCTACGCCGCCAAAAACAGCTCATGGTTTATAGCTTATAGTTTATGGACAAACCTTCCTGATAAGCTACTAAAAATAGTTCATGGTTTATGGTTCATGGATAACTCTTACCATCTGCCATCTGCCATTAGCCATCTGCTATTTCTTGGAGCGGAAGACGGGATTTGAACCCGCGACCCTCACCTTGGCAAGGTGATGCTCTACCACTGAGCCACTTCCGCACTTTTCACAAAAGGAATTCTAGCACGGAGAATTCGTCTTTGCAATCCTAAATTAAGCGTTGTTGAAGGACAAAACCTCATCAATTTTAACGCTTATATCCTATTCGACAGATAAAATCTTATCAGAGGTTAATTAAGTGAGGTTTTTTGAAAACAAATTTTAATAAAAACGCTGCTAAAATAATTTTTATTAAGATATTTTAACAGATGCCATGCTTTAAAATTATCGACCATTTTCAACTGCTTTTTAACTTGTCTTCACTAAAAATTTCACCCAAATCTATCTCGCCCAGACTTTTTAAAAAAGCTTTGACGATGTGGGGATCAAATTGTTTTCCAGCATTCTTTTTCAGCTCTTTTATGGCTTGTTGAAAGCTCATGGCCTCCCTGTAAGGCCTAACTGAAATCATAGCATCAAAGGAGTCTGCAACGGCCATTACCCTAGCCCCTAAAGGTATCTCTTCGCCTTTTAATCCTTTTAAATAACCATTTCCATCATACCGTTCGTGATGATGAAAAACGATGGGCACAACATCTTTAAGTTTGGGAACCTTCCCAATTATTTGTATAGCTATATTGGGATGAGTTTTTATAAGGTCATACTCTTCCGCAGTTAAACTCGATGGTTTATTTAAAACCTCTTCCTTTATCCCTATTTTGCCAATATCGTGAAGCAAGGCAGCTGTCTTTAGTGTCTCCTTTTCTTCATCAGAAAAACCTAGTTCAGAGGCAATAAGCAACACATACTTCGTAACATTTTCCGAATGACCTCTTGTGTAAGAATCTTTGGCCTCTATCGCCTCAACAAAAGCTTTCACGGTCTCAATATAAAGTTCTTCCATTTGCTCAAAGAGCTGAGCGTTATATATAGAAACAGCGGCCTCCCCAGCCAAAGTTGAAAGAAGCCGCAAATCATCCAGTGAAAACTTTCGTGGATTTGTGGTTCCAACATTTATAACACCAATTATTTCTTCCTTAATCTTTAGCGGCACCGAAATGGCGGAGCAAAGTTCTTTTCTCATTTCATGACCCTTAAAGCGAGAATCGCTTTCAACATTATTTAGTAACAAGGACTCCTTCTTCTTAGCAACCCATCCGGCAATTCCTTCTCCCAATTTAAGATGTGTCCCGTCGATAATTTCTCGGCTTAGCCCTCGCCCTGCCACAATTTTTAGCTCGTTCCTTTCTTTATTCAAAAGCATTATCGACCCGATATCGGCACGCATGGTCTCAACGGAACAATCGATGACAAAATTGAGCAAATCGCTTAGTTCAAGCGTAGAACCCAAGACCTTGCTTACTTCGTAAAGCGTTGAAAACTCAGCCGCCGATTCTCTCGTCGCATTATAAAGTCGTTCTCTTTCCGTAATATCCTGCAGAAGCAAAACGGTGCCCATAAACTTATCTGATTCATCTCTTATTGGAGCAAGATTGGCCCTGATTATCTTGGAGGATCCTTTGATGGGTATTTGCATTTCCTTGATGCTAGTCTCGCCGCTCATAAACGATTTTACGAGATCGCGAACTGATCCCCTCTTATTTTTCGGATGGCAAAGTATAAAATTCTTTCCGATTAAATCTTGCGGGTTTACTCCAAAAATTTCTCCCGCTTCTATATTTACAGCCACTATCTTACCATCCTTATCTGCGGTTATCACTCCCTCGCCCATACTAGAAAAAACTGCGTCTGACTTAGCTTTTTCGTTGCTAATTTTGCTATAAAGCTGTGCGTTCTCGATGGCAATAGCCACCTGATAAGCTATGCTTTCAAGCAAAGAGATTTGCTTGTCCGTGATTCTTTTATTTTTACTTATTGCCAAAGCAAGAACACCAACAACCTTATCCTTTGTAAGAAGAGGAAGATAAATTTGACTGGATATTTTCTCCTCTGGAAATATCCTTTGAAAATCGCTGTTTTCCGAAAAACTTTCTAATAATTTTGGTTTAAGTTCAAGCAAAGCCTCCCCGCATATGCTTTCATGCACCCCGATCTGTTTTGCCTTTAAATCCTTAAGACTGATGCCAAAAGCTGACACGGGTTTTAATTTAATGCTTTGGAAAACTGGACATTTAACACATTCGGTTATCTTGTTTCCAAATTTACCCTGCATTTCTTCTCGGCAAAGAGTCCCGCTAATAGTCCAGCATTCTAAACTATCCGATTTGCACGCAGGGCACTTTTCGCAATTAACACAGTGTTTTTTTCCCAAATCTTCTTGATGAATCCAGCATCTTTTTAAACTCGACTCATCAACCAAAAGAATGGCTCCATATTGAGCCCCAATAAGAGGGACTATCGCGTTAAAAATTCTCTTTAAGAGAATCTTTAAATCTAAAGTTGAGCTTATAGCCCTTGAAACATTAAACATGGCGGTTAATTCTTTAACCCGATTGCTGACCTGTTTATTTACCGCAACTAACTCTTGAGTTCGTTCTTTAACTTTATCTTCCAAAGTCTCCGCCCAAAGCTCGAGCTCCCCTTGAGACTTTTCAAGCTTTCTTGCCATTTGGTTGAAAGAATGTGCGAGTCCTCCGAACTCATCTTTTGACTTTACTCTCACTCTTTGCGTCAAATCACCTAAAACAACACCCTTAACTCCCTCATCCAGCACATGGATATTTCTTCCAATCCTTTGAGAAACTGTAAATCCAAGCACAATGCTAAGAAAGAATATCGCAAAACCAGAAAAAATTATGGCGCTGTTGGCAAACCGTTGAGTTTTTTGCGCATCTCCTAAAGCAGATTTAGCTTCATTTTCAGTGTTTTTAACCAGCTGATTTATGTCCTGGGTCGTTTCGAGAGCAATAGAATCCATATCTTCCATCAAGCCGCCGCTAATTGAGATGTCGCTCGGATTGTCCATCTCCAGAATTATCGTGGCCTTTTCTTTAAGCTGGGGCATATCAACTGTGTAAATTTCTTTTATTAACGCCCGTTCTTTATCGCAGCCAACTTTGTTTATTTCCTCGTAAACTTCATTAAAATGAGTTTCCAAATCCGCCCATAATTCTTCAAAATTATCCCCTTCGATTTTTTCGCCATGAATTATGTAATCGTGCGGAGCCATAAGAGTTTGCTGAAGCTTGACGCTTAGTTCCTGCGCGGATTTCGCCAGAGTTATCTTTTCAAAAACTTCTGTGGCATTATTATTTACTTTCTTTATCCCCAGATAACCAATAACGCCAATTAGAGACATTAAGAGAGCATGTATAACTATGATAAAAAAAAGTTTTTTCCTTATAGTCAAAAAAATACTCCTATATTAATAATATTAATATTTATAGCTACCTAATATATTTATTATCGGCCAATCTTTTCGCAACTTAATAGATAATTATCAAAAAACTCTCAATTATCCTCTTTATTTTCACAAAGCAACTCGGCTAAAATATCTATTGCTTCTTCAACCGTAGATGGAACACCCACATTTAAACCCCTTTTCTTAAGAGCAGAAAATAAAACCAAAAAATCAGGAGGTTGTAAACTTGCTTGACGCAAAACAGAATGATTTAAGAAAATATCCCTTGGGGTTCCCCGCGCAATAATATTTCCTTGGTTTAAAACATAAACAACGTCTGCGATTCTGGGCACCAAGTTCACCTCGTGAGTTGTAACAACAAGAGCGGATTTGTACTCGGCGTTTACTTCTAATAATAGTTGAATTATCTCTGCCTTTGTCTTCGGATCCAATCCCTCAAACGGCTCATCCAGAACCAACAAAGAAGGATTTGTAACCAAAGCTCCCGCCAAAACTACCTTTTTCTTTTCGCCTCCACTTAAGTAATGAGGAATTTTGTTTCTCAGTTCGGTTATGCCAAGAAGTTCCATGATGGCATCCACTTTTTTTTCAACTTCACCTGATGAAACCCCCCGATTCCTTAAGGTAAAAGCAATATCATCTTCAACTGTCGGGCCGATTATCTGCTCATCGGCATTTTGAAAAACCACGCCTATGTTGCGTATTATCTCATCGAATTCTTCGGTGGGGACCTTACCAAAAACCTCAATTTCACCTTCGGTGGCTTCCAAAAGACCTATAATATGAGCGAGCAAGGTGGTTTTTCCTGAACCATTGGGGCCTAGAATTGCCACTTTCTCCCCCTCTCGAACAACAAAATCCAAACCGCAGATGTTCACTTCGGTCGCATCAGGATAGATATGTTTTAAACACCTTACTTTAACTATCTCTTTCATTTAAAAACTCCCGCCACTGCAAAAATTACCCCACCCAACAAAAAAGGAATAAAATCATATTTGGATAACTTACGTAAACCTCTATACCTGGCCAAACCGCCCCTGTATCCGCGAATAGTCAGTATCTCCGAGTTCCGAGTGCTTGAATCCATGGCATGAATAAAAAGAGTGCCCAAGACACCGCCCATATTTCTAAGGTTCGAGAATATTTTACAAGGCGAAAATCCTCCCTTAACCTTTACAGCCGTAATTAAATTATTGAGCACCTTTAAAAGAATAAAAAAAGAACGATACGTCATAAATAAACCATCGGCTATTAATTTGGGCAGGAATTTGCCAAACACCGCAAATACCTCGAAATAATTTGTCGTCGTTAGCAAAGTAAGAATCGACAAAGCAGCTGTAATCGCCTTTAGAACTATCATAAAAGGCCAAACTGGAGGGCCAGAAATCTGGCTAAGCGCATAAATAATTGCAAAAACAGCTACATAAAAGGTCATGGCAAAAATTTTAAAAACGGGTTGTCGAAGTAACTTTAAGAACAAAAGCAGAAATAATAAAAGAATCCCGAGAAAAACCGGATTTTTAGATAGCATAATTGCAAAAATAACCGACGCGGAAAAAAACATCTTTGATATCGCTGACGCCTTATGAAAAAAACTCTTTCCGCTTGAGGCAAGGGAATCAATGAAGTATAAATCCAATTTATTTCTCCACCCCAGAAACCAAATCGTGTCTCGCCCGGCCAACAAAAACAACTATCGCCGAGGTCACCAAACTTTCTATCACCCAACCAATAGCTGCTAAGGGAATTATGATTTTGGTAAATCGAGTTAATGAGATTTCGGCCACTTCTTTAACATTCACTTTATGATTATGTTCTTCTGTTACCGCAGCATGGTTATGCTCATGATGAAGAATCTCTTCGGGGTTAATTTGAGTTAAACCAACTATGCCGATCATAAGAAAAGTGGAAAGGATAAGAACCATAAACGTCGAAATAAAACTGGAAACTCTTAATCCTAAAAATCGCTTAAAAACATTAAATAATAGGAAGCCAAAAACTGCCTCGCTTCCTATTATTATAGAGTTGAGCCCCATAACGGTAACCCCACCATGACCTGCAAGCGCAAGTATAAAGTTGACAATGAAAGCTGTGATAAATCCAGCCCATGGCCCAAGAAAAATTCCCGCGAGAACGCTTAAGTTTAAATGATAACCAATAAAAACAAGTGGTATTGACATCCCAAGAAGCATAACCGCGCTCATTGCGCTTATACGGGGGAGAAGCTTTCGAATATTTTCCTTCCTTAAAAAAAATAAAGACAAGGCAAGAAGAAGGCCGGTTATGACAAAACCAATTATCAGCCAAACTGGATTTATTATTCCATCCGGAATATGTAGATGCGACATGGTTTCTCCTTTCACACAATTAGTTCTTGGCTGGTTTGTGACCTGTTATTCTTCAAAAAAGTCATTACGAACAAAATTACAAAACAGTCTCCCCAAGATTGCTTCGCCCACCTCTGGCGGGCTCGCAGTGACCCACTTTTTCCTTGTTTTTTGATTTTCCTATACCCCACACTCTATACTCTATAACCCATCAGCCACCTGCCCGCCATTGGCTTCGCTGGCAGGTGGGTCTGCCATTAGCCATACGCAACTTCACTCGTTACCCTTTACCCTATCTTTTTCATTCAAGTTATCAAGCATCAACTTCGCATTTACATTAGAGGGATCGATTTCAAGAACTTTTTCGAAACTTTTAATCGCTTTTTTATAGCAATTTTCTTCTCTCGTTTCTTGGTATCTAACATAATACATTGACCCTAGCTCGAAATTTACCTCAATGTCCTTTGGGTTAAGCTCTATGGCCTTCTTGTACGATTCTATCGCTTTATCCGTATCCCCATTCCTATTATATGCATAACCAAGCCAACTGTAAGCTTTGCTGTTGTCCTTATCCAGCAATATCGCCCTTTTGTATTGTGAAATAGCGCGACCGTAAAAACCATAGTTTAAAAAAGAATCTCCTCTGCTAGTGTTTTGCAACGCAATAAAAGGTCTCAAAAAGATACCTGCCGCAATTAAAACCATCAGCAACATCGCGAGTCGATCTTTCTTTGACACATGGTTGTGCTCACCATGTTCATGATTTAACTCGTTACAATGAATATGATTCATACAAACTCCTCGTCAAGCAATCCAAATAAAATAAGCGCCTATCAAAAAGAGCAAAATTCCTCCGACAATCTTCACATACTCTTCAAAACGATCTATTTTCTCCTCTGCAAACTTTAAAAAACCCGTAAAACCACCGAGAATTAAAAGAGGTAAACTTTGACCCAAAGCATAGGTTATAAATAATGTTAACCCAAAGAACGTTTTCCCCTGAGCAACAGTGTAACCTGATATCAAGAGCAAGGCAGGACCGCAACATGGACAGGTCGGGGCCTCAAAAAATGTGAAGCTGGCACCAAGAATAAAGGCGCCTAACAGATCGGAACGGCGGGTGAATTTTTTCTCGCTAACTTTAAATGGAAATTTTAAATGAATAAAACCCAACAAATGAAGACCAATAAAAATGGCGGCAATTCCCACTGCTAAATAAAGATAAGTGCTCCAGGCCAACAGGTTGGGTAAAAGCGAACCAATACTGCCCAACAAGACTCCTAACAAAGAATAGGTTGCGATAAGACCCAGTACAAAAACAAGAGTCGCAATAAAAGCTCTTTTAGGAGAAGATGTGGTACCACCGACATAGCCGATTATTATGGGAAGCCGCACTATCGTACAGGAGCCCAAGCTTAATATGGCACCGCTTAAAAAGACGGCGATGTAAGTAAACCAAGATATATTTTGCAGAAAGTCCAATAAATAATTTTGCATAGTTATTTAATAGATAATCGCCAAAAACCATCAATTTTTTACATGTTTTAAATGAATTTTTACCGCCTGAGGGTGGCTACCAGCCTTTTCGGATTTAAAAGCAAATCCAATGCGCCTTCCGAGCTTTTTGTCACTATATCCGCCTCGAATAAATTTTTTAAATAAGCTCCCTCATCTTCCAACACTACGATACTTAAAACGGCTTCTTTTAACATTAAATAATCGTTGGCTCCATTGCCGACCGCAACCGTGACCCCCTTACCAATTTTCTCGATTAAGTCTCTCTTTTGAGCGTCTTCATCCCCTCGATTTATGAGGAGAAGTTCCACGTTTAAATCCTTTTTTATCTCTTCAATCCGACCATGAGTTCCGGCTGTAACAACATATACTTTGATTCCCCTCTGGCTCAGCTTGTTAATTTTTTCAGCCACACCAATACGCAATTTCCCGTCAACGGCTATCGTCCCGTTTAAATCAAGAATTAAATTCTTAACAGTAATTGTTTTATAACCTGGGATATCAACTGCAAGCATCTTTTCCAGCTCCAACTCTCTAAACGTCTCAATCACCAACCGAAAATGTTCGGTTATCATCTTAATTTTTATCTTTTAAGATTTTCTCCACGTTATTTTTTGCTTTATCTAAAAATTTTACATCATAATCTTCAATTTTCCCTTCATCGCAAAGCTTCGCTATTTGAGGGTCTATCGGAATTTCAGCCAAAAGATCAATTTTATAATCTTTCGTTATCTCGCTAATATTACTTTCTCCGAAGAAATCTATCTTCTCTCCACATTTTGGACAATGCGCATAACTCATATTTTCAATGAGTCCAAGAGTGGGGATATTAAGCTTCCTCGTCATTTGAAGAGCTTTTTTAACAATCATAACCGCCAAATCTTGTGGGGAAGATACAACAATCACTCCATCTAAAGGAATGGATTGCATGACGGTTAAAGGGGCATCGGCTGTTCCTGGGGGCAAATCAATTAGAAGACAATCCAACTCTCCCCAGGCAACATCGGTCCAAAATTGTTTTATGGCTCCTGCTATAACGGGCCCCCTCCATATAACAGCATCATCTTCCCTGTCCAACAAAAGATTAAGAGACATGATTTTTATACCGTTCAAGCTCTCAATCGGAATAATTTTTCCATCGCCGCTTTTTGCTTTTTTATTTATGCCAAACATTTTTGGGATGCTTGGACCCGTCAAGTCGGCATCCAGAATTCCTATCTTTAATCCCGCATTTTTTAAAGCAACAGCCATAAGACCAGTAACTAGTGATTTCCCCACTCCTCCTTTGCCGCTCATCACAGCTAAGCAACATTTGACATCTTTTTGAGGATTTTCTTCGGGACAATCTCCTTCGTCTCCACAGTTTTTACAGCTTTTATCCAATTCCTTTGAAACCATATTTCTACCCCTTCCTTGAAATTTATTTAGAGAACTATATTTAAAACGGTTCCTATTATTAAAGCGGTGCCCATCATTATCAACGCCGATTTAAACGTATCTTTAATGCCCAGTTCCCTTATCAAAACCGCAAATGTTGCCACGCAGGGAAAGTAAACCGCAAGAACGGCGCTGCCAACAACAGCTTGACCCGCGGTCAAGTTGAGGGGACGAAGCATCCCCACAGCCACATCCTTTCGTAAAAAACCCACCATAAGAGCGGATATAGCAGACTCGGGCAATCCCCAGAGAACCGTAACAATGGGCGCCGTTATCTTCGATATCATTTCAATAAACCCTATTGTGTAAAGGATATTAACCAAAAGAACGCCCAGTAAAACAAATGGAATCGCCTCAAGTAAAAATCCCACCAATCTCATCCATAGTTTTTTAGCCAAAGCGCCAATATTGGGTATACGATAATGCGGTATCTCTAAAAATATCTCCGGACTTTCCCCTTTTAACACCTTATTTAAAATAAACCCTAAACTAAACCAAACAATAAAAAGCGTACCGAAGACGATGGCAAGATACCGCCCCCCATAGCTTCCAACAAGTCCTATAATCATAGCTGTTTGAGCCATACAGGGAATCGCTATGGCCATAAGGGTTGCCGCAATAAACTTTTCCCGCTTACTCTCCAAAATTCTTGTCGATAGCGCCCCTGGGACATTGCAGCCGAGACCTAAAATCATTGGGATAATTGCCGCTCCGTGAAGTCCCAACCTATGCATTATATTATCCATCAATACTGCCAGACGCGGCAAATAACCCACATCTTCTAAAACCCCTAAAATTAAGTAGAAAGAAAAAACATAGGGCAAAACCATGACGACAGGAACATAAAAACCTGTCGTAACAAGACCAAAAGACTGCCCAAAATCAATGGAGCCATTAATAAGCTTTCCTACAAATATATCATGAAAAAATCCTCCGTGACCCAAAACAGCGCTTAGCTTCATTATTAATGGCGCGTAAATGCCTTCAAAAAATGGATCAAAAGCGTAACCGATTAAGCCCTCTCCTATAAATCTTATAATTTGAAATGAAGTCGCCAACACCACCAAAAAAAGCAAGATTCCAAAAAAAGGAGCTATACTAGCATCTTCAAACTTCTCTATTAAGGTATGATGATGGTGAGTTACAACTTGAACCTTGTCTATAATCTCACCGATATGCAGCCAGCGTTCATCCTTAGAATATGTGGGATGAGGCGGCACCTTAGCGTCCTTTAATCTTGTATAAAGGTTTTTAATCCCCTCTCCTGTTACCGCCACCGTAGGAATAACAGGCACGCCGAGAAGTTTTCCCAATTTCTCCAAATCTATTTTTATTCCCCTATGTTTAGCATCATCCCACATATTTAAGACAACAACCGTAGGTTTTTTAAGAGCAAGAATTTGGAGGGTCAGATAAAGATTCCGCTCAAGATTGGTCGAATCCACTACATTTATAATTAAGTCTCCTTCCTTCACCATCTCCGTTGCCACCTTCTCCGCTTCGCACGCAGGCTCAAGAGTATATGTTCCAGGAACATCTATTAATTCCACTTTTTTATCTTCAAACTTCAGAGTCCCTTTTGTGTATTCCACGGTGGTTCCTGGGTAGTTTGAGGCAATAACGTGTACTCCCGTTAATCTGGAGAAAATTACACTCTTTCCAACATTGGGATTTCCCATTAAAAGAATTTTCACGTGCCCACCTCAACCATAATTTTTTTTGCCATTCCTCGACCTAACGCCACTTGGCAACCATTGATTTTAACAATAATAGGACCACGCATCATCATACAGTTTAACTTGGTAATATTTTTCCCCTCTCTTATTCCCATGGCTTCAAGCCGCTTGGCAAGACCCGCGCCTCCATCCACTCTTATAACAGTACCGATTTGATTAACCTTCATATCCGCAAGCGAGATCATCAATCTTCTCTCCTTTCTGTCTGCATTTTGAACAATAGCCGTGAAACTCTACATTTTGATCCGTGACTTCAAAGCCATGATCTTTCGATAAACCCTTCTCTATTTTCCCAAAAAAATTTGACCCAAATTCTATAACATCTCCACACCTGAGGCAAACGAGATGGTAGTGACACTTCCCTGCCAACTCGTAATGCTTGTGCTCTTCCCCGAGATTTATATTGGTCACCAAACCCAACTCTTTGAGCAAGTCCAATGTCCTGTATGTCGTAGCGAGGCCGGCTCGAGGATATCTCTCCTTAACCCTTTTGTGTATCTCCTCAGCACTCATATGTTTATCCGAGCTTTCCAATACCTCAAAAATCACCCTCCTTTGAGGTGTAAGTTTAAAACCCGCTTCCTTAAGTTTTTTTAATCCGGTTTTTAATCCAGATATCATTCTCGCCCAATCTCCCAATTGAGAATTCTTCTCATTTAAAATAACTTCAGTTCGTATAAATGTCAAGGGAGAAAGAGTCTAAAGTTTTTTTTAAAAATCCCGATATAAATGTAAAGACACAAATACATAAAGGAATTGGAAGATGCAAATAAAAAACTTAACGGGTTTTAATTTGTATCAATTAATTAATGATACCCAAAAGGTAAACTTTAAAAATAAACCCTCTGCCACATTAAGAGGATTGCAGCAGAGATTGAACTTGCAAAAAATCAACAGGCAAGATAAAGCCCTAACGGGACTGAACTTGAATCTTTCTTCTCTTTACAATTGCGCAAAAAATCTCGTTGACGGCAAAGAGGGTGTCTTTAAAAACCTTAGGGTGGTCTCGAGCAATGAACATATCGTAACAGCAACCGCAAGCCCAGGTGCTTCAGACGTAATTCATGAGATAAAAGTCGAAAGTTTGGCCGTTGCCCAAAAAAACTGGTCTTTTGAAACATCGCTTATAACCGGCGATGAAAACGCGGATTATGACACCATTTTAACAGGTGTTTCTGGAAATTTAACAATAAATAACAAAACCATCGGAATTGGTGTCTCGGGAGAAACCGACACATTAAGAAATATAATGTATAAAATCAATGGGACAAAAGATATCGGGGTTGAGGCCTCTTTTGCGGGAAATAGAATTGTGATAACGAGCAATGGTGAACTTTCAACAGATATTGATATAGCAGATAACACAACAGGTGGTTTAGCAGGTGGCCCAGGAGGATTGGGTTTAACCCGAAACGCAAACTCCGGAAGTATAGATATATCTGCGGGAATGGTTGTCTCTCCCCAGGACGCCCAATTTACCGTATACCAACGGCAGATAAATGACTCCTATACGGCAGCCATAATTTCG
>DSBK01000049.1 GCA_011046085.1 Actinomycetota bacterium | reverse complement strand
TTAAAAACCATAAAGGTTGCCGAAAGAGCAGGCGCCGATTGTATCGTTTTGTGTGACAGCAATGGGGGGTCAATTCCCGCTCAAATAAAAGAAGTGTTTGGAGAAGTGAAAAAGCATGTTGATGTGCCTCTTGGTATCCATGCTCACAACGATTCGGATTGTGCTGTAGCAAATAGTCTGGCCGCGGTTGAAGCGGGGGCTGTTCAAGTTCAAGGGACTATAAATGGCTATGGTGAGCGTTGTGGAAATGCAAATCTTGTATCAATTATTCCTAACCTGGTTGTCAAGATAGGGATCCCTTGTCTTTCTGAAGATAAACTTCCGCTGTTGTCCGAAGTATCTCATCATGTAAGCGAAACAGCCAATGTTGTTACAGATCCTCATCAGCCGTATGTTGGAGAGAGCGCTTTTGCTCACAAAGGTGGCATTCATATTAGTGCGATCATGAAACAAAAAGGAGCCTATGAACATATTGATCCAAGTTTGGTTGGGAATCTCCAAAGAATGTTGGTTTCTGATCAAGCGGGCACGGCCGCTATCGTTCATAAAGCAAAAGAACTCGGTGTAGATTTATCGGATAAGCCTGGACTAACCATAAAGATATTAAATAAATTGAAGAAACTTGAGCATCAGGGTTACCATTTTGAAACGGCAGATGGTTCCTTCGAAATACTTTTGAGGAAAAATATGGGTTCTTATAGACCGCTTTTTAGACTGGAAGATTACAAAGTAACTGTGACCAAGTCTGGAGAAGGCCGTCCAAAAACTGAAGCGGTAGTTAAGATATGGGTTGATAATGAACGACTGATTGAATTTGCCGAAGGGAATGGCCCAGTAAATGCTCTAGATAGCGCATTAAGAAAAGCAATCGCTAGAATATTCCCGGCGCTTGAAGAGATAAGCTTAACTGATTACAAAGTTAGAATTATCAATGCCAAGAAAGGAACGGCGGCAGTTGTTAGGGTTCTTATTGAATCCACCGATGGCGAAGATACTTGGGGTACTGTTGGCGTGCATGAAAACATAATCGAGGCCAGTTGGGAAGCTCTCGTGGATAGCATCGAGTACGGTTTAAGTCGAAAGAGAGATGAAGGGTAACGAGTAGAGGCAAATGAGAAATAAAAAGACAAATCAACCTGCCTGCCTCTGATGTGAGCGGAGTCAAGCATGGCAAACAAACTCCCAACTCCCGACTTACAAGAGGTGATTTTTTGAAAATAGTTCGCTTTTCATTTGGTTCCAAAGTGCAATATGGGGCTTTAAGCGGCGGGATTGTTAGAGTAATTCACGGAAGTCCGTTTGAAAGTTTTGATATAACTGGTGATGAATTCTTGTTAGATGAAATTGATATTCTGGCTCCAGTTCAACCATCTAAAATTGTTGCCGTTGGACTGAATTATAAAGACCACGCTCTTGAGCTAAATATGGACGTACTCGATGAACCCATAATCTTCATCAAGCCTCCAACTTCTCTTATTGGTCCCAATAAAAAAATAATTTATCCCGCCATGTCAAAGCAGGTGGATTATGAGGCTGAATTGGGCATCGTGATTAAAGATAAAGTAAGAGATGTATCCAAAGAGGAAGCAGAAAAATACATACTTGGATTTACATGTGCAAACGATGTAACGGCTAGGGATTTGCAGCAAAAAGATATTCAATGGACACGCGCAAAGAGCTTTGACACGTTTAGCCCGATAGGGCCATGTGTGGAAACCGAAATTGACCCCAAAAATCTTTCGGTTGAACTTCTTTTGAACGGAGAAGTTAAGCAATCCTCAAACACCTCCAATATGATTTTTGATGTCTATTTTCTCGTGAGTTTCATCTCCAGGATTATGACATTATTCCCGGGAGATGTGATAATGACGGGCACTCCGCCGGGAGTTGGCCCCATGCAGGTGGGAGACGTTGTTGAGGTGAAAATTGAGGAAATAGGAGTCTTAAAAAATATCGTGGTAAGCGAGACATGATTAGATAAAAGCATTTAAAGAAAGATGATTTCAGTAGCCGCCCCAATGGGCGGTTTTTTCTGTCCAACTCATTTTTATGAAAATGAATCTACATTCAAGAACTGAAGCTGTTGCCTATTTTTTCAAAGCCAGGTCTGTATCAGGCTGGTCTGACGAAAAATAACCCTTCGAAATAGCCACGTATTTTACCTGCATTAATTATAGGGGTACTAGAAATCGTAAGACCCGTACCGGGAAATTCGTCAGACCAGTACCTGGCATACCCCAATTTTCTAAAGATCACCCATTTGGGTGATATCTTTTTTGAGTAACCTCCATTAAAATATAACTAAATTTTTCTTTGCTTTGAAAAATTTTTCACAAAAAAGAAGGAATTCAGAGAGAGTAGCTAATATCACTAAAAGTTCCGCGGACGTAAGTCCGGGGGTGTGTCGGGCTCCTAAGTCTTCTTATTGGGATATAATAAAGAACTATGGAGAAGGCAAGAAAAGCCCACTGTGTTTATAGGTGTCAGTATCATATTGTTTGGATACCAAAGTATCGATACAAGATATTGACAAATGGGGTTGATAAGTATCTAGAAATCAAACTTGATGAGGTTAGAAAACATTATCTAAAGATTGAGTACATTGAAAAAAGTATACAGCCGGATCACATTCATATAGTGGTAAGTTTTCCACCAAAGTACAGTATTGCCAGAGTGGTTCAGATATTAAAACAAACCACGAAAAGAGCACTCAGACAAAAGTTTGATTTCTTGAAAGAGCGCTACCGTGGCACAGGAGTAATTTGGTCGGTGGGCTATTTTGTCTCTACAGTGGGCTTGGATGAGAATATGATAAGAAACTATGTTCGTTATCAGGAAAAAGAAGACTTAGGACAAGCGAAGCGTAAAATTTAGGAAACCACGGACGTAAGTCCGTGGCAGTTCATTCCCGCCAGATATGGTTCTTAAAGGAGGCACAATTATGAGAAAGGGCTTTAAATTAGGCGTTATTTTAGGTGCGGGGTTTATTGTTTTAACTGTTTTTGCCTTTCTTGTTATTGGATGTCAAAAAGAGACAAGAACTATTTCGAAAGCAACTGGGAAATTAACTGAGGCAGAAGCTTTGGAAAAGGCCGAGTATTTTGCGGGCAAGGGTACAGTCGATTTAGATATATTGGGATCGGCAGATCTTCCAACCGGTGAATATTTTGAGATTGGAGATAAAGATAAAACCATGCTTTTGCATGTAAACAAGGATAGTGGAAAAGTAGAAATGGCTCTTCTTGTTGATCCCTACAAGAGAGGGAATAAAGACTTGACTTTAGAGGAAGCTAAAGCAATAGCGCTGGATTTTGCCAAAAAAGAAGATATTGACTTTGCCAAGCTCACCCTAACATCCGCATCAAAAAATAAAAAAGGTGATTCTTGCTCTGAAGATGGTCTGGGGGCGAAAGACGGGCTTTGCGTCTTTAGATGGGAGGAGATTGCAAAGGATGACATAAAATTGCCTCATTGGGTTGAAATAGCTGTTAACTATACAACGGGCGAAGTCGTGTCAGTAAACACAAAAGACACACCCGTTACAGTCTCTCTGGACGCGAAAGTTACTAAAGAAGAGGCGCTAAAAAAGGCGCGAGGGTATATCGACTTTGATGTTAAAAAAACCGAAACCGAAATTGGTGTTTAGGTTTATGAGGGGAAGCAGGTTCTTCGGTGGATGATTGTCTGCTATGGTGACATTACCGCGCCTGGAGATGAACAAGAAAACTTAAGGATAACCCAATCTGCGGCAATAATTATTGATGCTCACAGTGGAGAGGTTATAGAAATTCATGGCGATGTTAGAAGATAAAAGCAAACATTTTAAATTTGAAATCTGAAAATTAGAAATGTTAACCAGAGTTAACAAAATCTTCGGAATTTGCGCCGAAGATTTTGTTTTTTAGTGCTATAAACCACAGGTTTACCCGATGGATAGGTACCCGATACGGGCCAGTATCTGGCTGGTCTGACGATACGTTTTAAAGCGAAGCAATTTGAAAAAGGTTTAAATGATTGATTTGTTCATCGTCAGATCGGTATCCGATTTTTTTACTCGACTCACCCGGGTTTGAAAGATAAAATACAAAATACTTATAATTACTGACCTGTGACTGGTTTATGTAAAAGGTCTATTTATTTTTATCTATCGGGCAGAATTCCCCCCTCGTTTTACTTCGGGGTCAAACAGCTTCGGCGCTTGTTTCAAGCCAGGTGCTGGTTGGTCTAACGACAAACCTATTTTTAAACCTAAAAATGATATGGCGTTTATTTTGCTGGTTTTACGATAGAGTAAAAATTTAAATAAAATCCAGGGCCCGCAGCGGGCAAAACACCGCCCGTATCGGGGGCAAGAAAGCCACCAGCCTGTAGCCGGTGGTAATTTACTTTGATATTATTTAAGCGACAAGAATATCTAAATCAAGAGTTTATGTTTTCATATCTGGAGGCAGCATGGAAAGTAAGCAGGTCACAATAACAGTTAAAGAAATTTTAGGCAAAGGCGTGTGTTCATACGGTCTAAAGCCCGGGGATTCCTGGGTTGTTTCAAGCGAGGAAATTCCACCCAAGATGTGTGCCTGGGCATTTCAGGCAATATTTCCCTTCCTTACGGTTTTAAGGTTTGGCGGCGAATTCCCCTGGGAAAAAGATAAAGATAAGGCTATTGTCTGTTGTCCCGACCCTCACAATGCAGTTGTTTTTAAACTTGAAAGAAAATAATTTGCTTATTTTTCTTACCTCGGCATTACAAATCAATCCTGTGTTACAATTATTGTGTTTTAGAGCATTGGAGGTGTGTTAATTTGTCCATAGATGAGCGTATAAAGAGCCAATTTGTTGATGATTTATGCGATGGCATCCTTCTTCTTAAAAATCGTGATGAATGTTATCAATTTTTTGAGGATGTTTGCACAGTGGGGGAAATTAAGGCGATAGCCCAAAGGTTTGCCGTTGCCAAAAAACTCGACGCAGGTGAGATTTATACTGATATTGTAAAGGAGACTGGTGCAAGCACGGCGACTATCAGTCGGGTAAAAAGATGTTTAAATTTTGGGGCGGATGGATATAAGCTGGTTATTGAAAGATTGAAGAATAAATAGCCACCAGCTCCGAGACTGGAGACTAAGACGTGTCTAATTTTGTTCATCTTCACACACATTCTGAATATTCTCTTTTAGATGGGGCAGCAAGAACTAAAGATTTAGTTAACCGTGCTAAAGAGCTTGGTATGCCTGCGCTTGCTCTAACAGACCATGGCGTTATGTACGGCATTATAGATTTTTACGAAGCGGCCAAGAAAGCCGACTTGAAACCCATTATAGGTTGTGAGGTTTATGTTGCTCCTCGCAGTAGGTTTGATAAATCTTTCAGGAAAGGTGAAGATCTTTACCACCTTGTACTGCTTGCAGAAAACAATGAGGGATATAAGAATTTGATGCGTCTCGTCTCTTTAGGTTTTCTTGAAGGTTTTTATTATAAACCGCGTGTTGATAAAGAAATTTTGGAGAAATACCATCAGGGTCTTATAGCTCTAAGCGGATGCATCGGCGGGGAAATTGCCAAATTAATACTTTCGGGAAATATAGAAAAAGCGAAGAAGGTTGCTCTGGCGTATAAAGACATCTTCGGCGAGAAAAACTTTTTTTTAGAGATTCAAGACCAAGGGCTCAAAGAACAAAAAACTGTAAATAAAATCCTTATCGAGTTCTCTAAAGATTTAGAAATCCCCTTAATTGCCACAAATGATATCCATTATGTTAAAAAAAATGATAATCTAGCTCAGGATGTTTTGCTTTGTATTCAGACAGGTTCTTTCCTTGATGATGAGAACAGGCTCAAATTCAGCAGCGACGGATTTTATTTTAAGTCTCAAAAAGAGATGGAAAAGATTTTTTCAGATGTTCCGGAAGCTATTGAAAATTCCCTAAAAATTGCAAACAGATGCAATGTTTCAATAGATTTTGATCAGATGCTGCTTCCTCACTACGAGGTTTCTGAGAATTATACGCTCGAATCTTATCTAGACAAACTGGCAAGGGAGGGCATCAAAGAAAGATACCACCAGATTACGTCCGAGATTGAAGAGCGATTAAACCACGAACTGGATGTCATTAAAAAGATGGGTTTTGCTGGTTATTTCCTTGTGGTTTGGGACTTTGTTAAGTTTGCTAAAGATAATGGAATAAGGGTGGGTCCGGGTCGCGGGAGCGCCGCTGGAAGCATTGTCTCTTATGCGTTAAAGATAACCGATATAGATCCCTTAAAGCACGACTTGCTTTTCGAGAGATTTTTGAATCCCGAAAGGGTGAGTATGCCCGATATTGATATAGATTTTTGTATAGAAAGACGCGGCGAAGTTATAGATTATGTAAGTGAAAAATATGGCAAGGAAAATGTGGCTCAAATAATTACTTTTGGAACGATGGCAGCGCGTGCTGCTATAAGGGATGCGGGCCGAGTATTTGGGTATCCTTACGGCATGGTGGATAAAATTGCCAAACTTATTCCTGAAACTCCCGGAATTACAATAGATGAGGCATTGAAACTGTCGCCGGAATTGGCGGAAGAATGCAAAAATGATAAAGATACCGCCAAAATTATAGAAACCGCAAAAGCTTTGGAGGGCTTGGCAAGGCAGGATTCCATACATGCCGCTGGTGTTGTGATTTCTCGCGGCCCATTAACTGATTATACTCCCATTCAGAAAAAGGGAGATGCTGAAACTGTAACCCAGTACCATATGGATGCCGTGCGTAAAATAGGTCTTCTTAAAATGGACTTTCTTGGGCTTCGGACATTAACTGTAACAGGCAAAGCTTTAAATATTATTAAGCGCACCAATGGTGTGGATATCAACATTGATAATATCCCCTTTGACGACGAAAAGACATTCAGAATGCTTCAAAGAGGAGAAAGTGTTGGTGTGTTTCAGCTTGAGAGCTCGGGTATGAGGGGGCTTTTGAGAGACCTACAACCGACAAGTTTTGAGGATGTTGTCGGTTTGTTGGCATTGTATCGTCCAGGGCCGCTTGGTAGCGGAATGGTTAAGGATTTTGTTGACAGAAAGCACGGTCGTAGTCCTGCTACATACCCTCATCCGTCCACTGAAACGATATTAAAGGATACTTATGGAATCATCGTCTACCAAGAGCAGGTAATGCGTATAGCGAGTACCATGGCAGGTTTCAGTATGGCCGAAGCCGATATTTTGCGGGTCGCCATGAGCAAGAAAAAACCTGAAGTTTTGGCGGAGCAAAGGGAGAAGTTTATAGGTGGAGCCATTTCGAAGGAAATTGATGCTAAAACAGCAGGCGACGTGTTCGATTTAGTTCTACATTTTGCGGGGTATGGTTTTAATAAATCTCATAGCACCGCTTATGCAGTGGTTGCCTATCAAACCGCCTACCTAAAAGCGAATTTTCCAGTAGAATTTATGGCTGCCCTTCTAACCAGCGTTATGCATACCAAGGATAAGGTTCCTCGATATATCAATGAATGCAGGCAACTTGGAATTGAAGTGCTTCCGCCTGATGTTAATGAGAGTTTTAGCGGGTTTACGGTGGTAGGTGATTCCATACGATTTGGCCTTGCGGCGGTAAGAAACGTTGGGGAGGGTCCGGTGGAAGCCATTGTTAAGGCCAGGAAAAAAAATAGTTCCTTTAAATCGCTGTATGATTTTTGTGAGAGAGTGGACCTCGGCGTGATAAATAAAAAGTGCCTGGAGGGGCTGATAAAAGGGGGAGCTTTTGATTTTTGTGGAATTTCGCGAAGAGCCTTAATGGAGATGATGGAGCAAGCTGTTGAGATTGGGCAAAGAAAACAAAAGGATAAAGAAATTGGCCAAATCACACTCTTCGATTTAAACAGCGAAGAAGAAGCTGTTTGTAACGGAACCATAAATAATATAAAAGAATATCCTAAAGATCAATTACTTGCATACGAGAAAGAAATGCTTGGATTATATGTAAGCGACCATCCTCTTTTAAGCATAAAGGATGCTCTTAAAAGCCAGGTTGATGTTTCTATTTCGGAGCTAAAAGAGCAGAAAGACGGGGGTGTGGTATGGATAGGTGGATTAATATCCAGAATTAAACGCATTACTACCCGAAAAGGGGAAACTATGCTCTTTGTTTCTCTTGAGGACTTAGAGGGCGATGTAGAAGTTGTAGTTTTTTCGTCAATGTATCAAAAATACCGTGAACTAGTTGAAGAAGATAAAATAATTCGTTTAAAAGGAAGAATTGATATAAAGGAAGATGAGGTTAAGATTATTGCCTTAGAGATAGAACCCCTGGATGTTGATTTTAATCCTGCCAGCGAGGTTCCTTCTGTATTTATCAAAATGCAATCCGCTAGCTTTACGAAGAAGATATTTGAGCGTCTTAAGGAAATTTTAAGAGCTTATTCGGGAGGTTCTTCCCCAGTTTTTTTACAGGTGGCCAGTGGAAAAAAAATGACCACAATGAGATTGGGTAAGAATAATGGGGTTAAAATTGACGGAACGCTCTTTTCTGAACTTAAGGAGTTGTTGGGAGAAGATGCTGTTTTTGTTAAACATTTAAAGAAAGCCCAGTAATTCTTGTTAATTTAATTTTGATGTTGACTAGTGAAAAAAAGTTTGATATTATTTTGGTTTATTAATACTTTACTATGTTAAAGGGATAAAATATGGGAGCTAATAATTCTTATCCTTCGGTTCCACGGGGCTTGCGAGATATTATGCCAATCGAGGCCGAGGAAAGAAGGCAAATTGAAAAGAAATTGAGAAGAGTGTTTGAGAGTTGGGGGTATCGTGAAATAATAACTCCAACATTTGAGCTTTTTGAAAATCTTGCCAGTGAAGCTGGCAAGATGATGGAAGATGAGATGTTTAAGTTTTTCGATCGCGACGGAGTTCTTCTTGCGCTTCGTCCTGAGATGACAACTCCGATCGCTAGGGCCGTTTCTCAACGAATAGAAAATTCCTGCTTCTCGCGTCTTTATTATTCAGCAAGTGTTTTTCGTGAAGAACCACCTCAACGAGGTCAGCAGCGTGAGTTTCAACAGATAGGCCTGGAGCTAATCGGTGGCAGAAGTCCTGCCGCTGATGCTGAAGTGTTGGCTGTGTTGCTTGAATCTCTACAGGCGGTTGGGCTAAAAGATTTTCAGGTTGGGGTGGGACAGATTGATTTCTTGCAAGGGTTCCTCGAAACAACTGGAATTTCTTCGGAACTGATTAAAGAGATTCAGTTGCTTTTAGTTAAGAAAGATTTAGTGGGACTCGAGCGCACCATCGAAGATAATTCTCTATCCCCGGAGGATAAGTCCAAAATTTTGGAAATAATTTCACTTAGGGGTCGCAAAGATATTCTTGAGGAAGCGAAAAAATATACTACCAATGCTAAATCTTGCGAAGCTTTGAAGAATCTATCAGATTTATATGAATTTTTGAAACTTTTTGATTTGGAGAAATTTGTTATCTTTGATTTTGGAATCATTCAAAATTTCGATTACTACACAGGTGTTATTTTCGAGGTTTATGCTCCAAATATGGGTTTTTTGCTTGGCTCAGGGGGTAGGTATGATCTGCTTCTTTCCGAGTTTGGAGATAATAGGCCGGCATGTGGTTTTGCGTTGGGGCTTGAAAGGTTGCATATATGCCTGAATGAGCAGGGAGCGCTAAAGAAAGAAAACTGTAAAAAGATTCTCGTGTACTCAGACGTTGATATCAAAAAAGCTTTAATGACAGCAAAAACTTTAAGGGATATGGATTTTTGTGTTGAAACAGTTCTCGAACCATCCACCCTTGATGCTTGTGGCTCTTTGGTTAAAGAAGGAAGGTTTAAGTGGGTAATAAATGCTGATGAGGCTCCCGAGCAGATAGAGATATTTGACATTGAAAAAAATCTCAAGAAAATTTCTTCTTTGTCGGTCATCGAGGGTGAATTGATATGAATTATTTGAAGATTGCCCTTGCAAAAGGAGCTCTTTTTGAAGAAACATTGGGCTTGCTTGATGAAGTTGGTATGGATGTATCCGAATTAAAGATAGATTCCCGAAAACTTCGGCTGGTTGTCGATAAAGATAAGATCGAATATATCTTAGCACGTCCTTTCGATGTGCCAACTTTCATCGAATACGGTGCAGCCGACCTTGGTATAGTTGGAAAAGATGTCTTAATGGAGACCAAAAAGAAAGTTTTTGAACTGCTTGATTTAAATTACGGCAAGTGTTGCTTTGTTTTAGCGGCTTTACGCAAAGAGAAGAACAAGGTTGAAGAGAGTTATAGATATCTCGGGCAAATTAGGGTTGCCACAAAATATACAAATGTTGCTGAGGATTATTTTACAGAAAAGGGGATACAGACAGAAATAATTAAGCTACATGGTTCCGTTGAACTTGCACCAGTGGTGGGTTTGGCAGAAGAGATAATCGATTTATCCTCGACAGGAAAGACTCTTGCTGACAACAATTTAGTTGTTTTAGATGAAATTGCGAGGTGTTCGGCGCGATTGATTGCCAACCATGTTAGCTACAAGATAAAATTTAAAGAAATTAATGGATTTTTAGATAAATTGAAGCGAACAAAGAGGGAGTTAAGATGATATCTGTAATTAAAATTCCGTCGAATATAAATGATGATGAGCTAGCCGAGATTTTTTCTTCTAGAGCTTTTGATGAGTCTAAAATGGAAATTGTTCAGAGAATAGTTGGGGATGTATGCAAGAGAGGCGATGCAGCCCTTTTGAAGTACACAAAGAAGTTTGATAGGGTCGAATTGAATCCAGAACAGATTAAAGTGAGTGAGAAGGAATTCGAAGAGGCCTACGGTTTAACTGATAAAGAGTTTGTATCCGCCATAAGGTTTGCCAAGGAGCGCATTCTTTCTTATCACGAAAACCAAAAGACCGAGTCGTGGTTTGTGACCGAAAAAGACGGCGTCATGCTGGGACAGCAGGTAAGGCCGATTGAACGTGTTGGGATATATGTGCCAGGGGGTATGGCTTCATACCCTTCTTCGGTTTTAATGAATGCCGCCCCTGCCAAAGTTGCGGGGGTGAATGAGATAGCCATGTGCGTTCCGCCTGATGAAAATGGCCTGGTAAGCTCATATACTTTGATTGCCGCAAGGGAGATGGGAGTGACTGAGATTTATCGAGTTGGAGGCGCGCAGGCGATAGCGGCTATGGCTTATGGGACAGAGACAATAAAGAAGGTTTATAAGATTACTGGTCCCGGAAATGCCTATGTTACGCTGGCGAAAAAGCTGGTGGTTGGGGTGGTTGGCATTGATATGCTGGCTGGTCCCAGTGAAGTGGTTATATTGGCTGATGCAAAAGCAAATCCCGCTTATATTGTTGCGGATATATTGGCTCAAGCTGAGCACGCTCCCGATGCGACCGCCATCTTAATTACCACTTCATCCAAAATTGCCGAGGATGTTGAGGCACAACTTGGTGAACAACTGAGCTTAATTAAAAGACAAAGCATCGCCGAGGAATCCATAAAAAATTTTGGAAAGATTTTAATAATAGACTCTTTGGGAACGGCGATAAGAGTTGTCAATTTTATTGCTCCTGAGCATCTGGAGGTAATGATCGAGGAGCCCATAAACATCCTTGGTGAAATTAAAAACGCCGGCGCGATATTTCTTGGCAAATATACTCCAGAATCGGTCGGGGATTATGTTGCTGGACCAAATCATATCCTTCCAACGATGGGTTCAGCGCGATTTCACTCGCCTCTTGGAGTAGAGGATTTCATCAAGAAGTCGAGTGTTCTTTCATTCACCAAAGAGGGTTTAGAGAAAGTTGTTGATGCTCTTGATATTATTGCCTGTGCCGAAGGTCTTGATGCACATGCTAGATCTGCCACGATAAGAGTTGAGGGTCATGAGTAAAATAATTCAACCTCGCCCCGAACTAGATTCTTTAAAGTCCTATGTTCCCATGGAAGAGGATGCTTGCGTAGTTCTTTCGGCCAATGAGAGTCCTTATAATTTGCCCGAGTCGTTAATTACTGAAGTCAAGAATCAGCTGGATGTATTCAATTTCAATCGATATCCGGATGCGTTGGGAAGCAAGCTTCGAAAAGAAATAGCTTCTCACTATGGATTTTCTGATGAGAATATAGTTTTGGGAAATGGTTCCGATGAGTTGATACAATGCTTGCTTTTAGCTTATGGCGGAAAAGAAAGGTCGGTTTTTACATTCGAGCCGACTTTTTCAATGTATGATTTAATTTCGCGGGCTACTGGAACCAGAGTTTATGAGCTTAAAAGAACAGCTTCATTTGATGTTGACATTCCCTCTGCATTGGAGGTTGCGAAGGAATTTAATCCAACAATCATCTTTCTTTGTAATCCAAACAATCCTACCGGAAATTTGGTTTCAAGTGAAGATATCGAAATATTTTTAAAAGAGACGGGTGCATTAATAGTGGTGGATGAGGCCTATGCTGAGTTCAGTGGGCAGACGGTTATCCCTCTTATCGACAAGTATCCAAATCTTGTAGTTTTAAGAACTTTTTCCAAAGCATTTTCTCTTGCGAGCTTAAGAATTGGCTATATGTTGGCTTCTCCGTCTGTTGTTCAAAACACTTTTAAAGTTAAACTTCCCTACAATTGCGGTGCCTTTTCTCAAATGGTGGCGTCCTTGGTGTTTAAAAACAGAGATGTTTTGATGACTCAAATTGAAAAGATAGTAAGCGAGCGCAAGAGTTTAATAAAAGAGCTTAAAAAACTAAGCGGTGTTAAAGTGCATCCATCTTCTGCAAATTTTGTTTTGATAAGAACCGAGAATGAAGCGTCGTTTGTTTGGAAAAATCTCTTGGAGGCGGGTATTCTGGTCAGAGATTTTAAAGAACCATGTATAAAAGATTGTTTGAGGATTACGGTTGGAAAGGGAGAAGAAAACAAGTTATTTTTAAAAGCGCTTAAGGAGATAATCAATGCTGGGTGAGGTATCGGATGGTTATGTCGATGTTAATTCCAATGTGTGGGTAAAGAAATTTTCTTTTGATCTTTTTAAAAAAATAGATAGTTTGGTTTTAGATATAGACGGCGTTATTTTGGATGTCACATCATCTTTTAGGGTTGCGATAACTAAGACCACCCAGTTTTACTTTAAAAATATTCTCAAGTGGCCCGGCGAAGCTATTTTAATCTCTCCCGAGGAGACCCAACTTTTTAAGCTTGCCGGCGGTTTTAATAATGATTGGGAATTAACTTACGCTGTTATCGCTTTTTATCTGGGTAAATCGGTGTCTCTATCGAGTCAAGATTTAAATGTTTTATGGAAAAAAGGGCGAAGCTTGAAGGGTTTTACAAAGGAAATAAAGAGGTTAGGTGGGGGAATTGCTTCTGCCGAAGATATAATTCTATCCGATTCAGAATATAAAGGGAGGATAAAAGCGCTTTGGAATAGAAATCTTATTAAACAGATTTTTCAAGAGTTTTATGCTGGTATGGACTGGTGCGAAAAATTATACGGGTTTAGTCCCGAGTTTATTAAAGAAAAAGGCCTGCTTAATAAAGAAAAGGTTATCATAAGCAAAGATTTGGTGGAGAAATTTTACCCGAAAGTTTCGGTTATTACGGGACGAATAAAAGAAGAAGCGGAAGTTGCTCTAGAAAAGGCCAATCTTTCAAATGTTATATCTTTCGAAAAAGTTTTAAGCGATGATGGGGGGATTAGAAAACCCAACCCAAAGATGCTTGTAAGTTTATCCGATAAAATGAATACGGGCGTTGGAGTTTATGTGGGGGACACCCCCGATGATCTTGAAATGGTAAATAACTTCAAAAAGCTTGGACGAAGTGATAAGTTTTTATCGTGTATAGTTTTACGTGAAGCCGAAGATGCGCAAAGATTTATTGAAGATGAGGTTGATGTTCTCGCCATAAGCGGGGACGATGTTCTTGTGGAGATAGATAAATTTAAGGAGGGTTAATATGCAACGCAACAGTACTATTAAAAGGAAGACCAAGGAGACCGATATTCAAATTGAACTGAATGTGGACGGGCAGGGAAAAGCCGACATCTCAACTGGGATCCCATTTCTAGATCACATGCTGGATTTAATGACAAAGCACGGACTTTTTGATTTAAGGGTTGAAGCAAAAGGTGATTTAGAGGTAGATGCTCATCACACCGTTGAGGATATTGGTATCTGTTTGGGCCAAGCTTTTCGTGCGGGGCTTAAAGATAAGAAAGGTATAAAGAGATTCGGTTATTCGATAGTTCCTATGGATGAAGCCCTTGCGATGATATCTGTAGATATAAGCGGTCGCCCACACCTCTTCTTTGAGGCGGAGATTTCGGCGGAATTTATCGGTAACTTCGATACTTCTTTGGTAATAGAATTTTTTCACGCTTTTGTAAATCACTTCGCGGTTACATTGCATGTAAAACTCCTTAAAGGAAGGAATGCGCACCATTGTGTAGAAGCAATTTTCAAGGGTCTTGCCAAAGCAATTGATATGGCCACTCAGGTTGATCCGCGCATCGAAGATGTGCCTTCAACCAAAGGGCAGATTTAGTTGCCAGCTTTGAGACTGTTGAATAATGGGAAAAAAGTCATCGCCGTGTCCCCGATGCGGGCGGCAAGTGATACTTTGTTGAGCGTGGCGATCTCATAATATCTGGTAATTCGAGATTGCTTCGTTCTTAGATGTAGTGTCGGAGTCTTCACAATGACAAAATTCAACAGTCTGGTTATCAGCTTCCATCTGTCGGGACGCAGGAGGTTAATTGCTGAAAAATTTAATGATTTGGAGTAATGGAATTTATGATTGCAGTAATAGATTATGGAATTGGAAATCTAAGGAGTGTCCAAAAAGGATTTGAAAAAGTTGGTTTTGAGGCGGTTGTTACCGCTGAAAAAAGTATGCTTGATAAAGCGGCAGGCATTGTTTTACCAGGAGTGGGAGCATTTCGTGATGCGGTAAATTCTTTATCCAAATCAGGTCTTGGCGAAGAGGTAATTAGACAAATCGCCAAAGGAAAGCCATTTCTTGGGATTTGCTTAGGGTTACATCTTTTGTTTACCCAAAGCGAAGAGCACGGTATAACACAAGGGCTTGATGTGATTTCCGGAAGGGTGATTGGCTTGCCTTATGGAGTCAAAATTCCTCATATGGGTTGGAATCAGATTAAGAAATTTCAAGACACCCCCATTTTGGTCGATATTAAGGAAGGAGCATCTCTGTATTTTGTGCATTCGTACCATGCGGTACCTGAAGATAAAAACGTAATTGGCACGACCACTGAATATGGAATTGAATTTGTGTCGAGTATCTGTAAAAAGAATATCTTCGCGTCGCAGTTTCATCCAGAAAAGAGCAGCAAGTTGGGCCTAAAAATATTAAGAAGATTTGGAGAGATGACAGAATGATAATTTATCCGGCAATTGATATTAAGGCGGGGAGATGTGTTCGTCTCTACCAGGGTCAGATGAATAAAGTTACGATTTATTCAGAATATCCTGTTGAGGTTGCAAAAAGATGGGAAAATGCTGGGGCAAAATATATTCACGTTGTTGATTTGGATGGAGCGGTTGCTGGTGAACCGAAAAACCTTGTTGCGCTGGAACAAATAATTAAAAATATTGGTGTTCCTGTTCAATTCGGTGGCGGCGTGCGAGGCATGTTGACCGTAAAACGACTCTTCGATCTCGGCATCAGTCGCGTGGTTGTAGGCACCGCTTTAATAAACAACCCCGTTATGCTCGCGGAAGCTTGCGCGGTTTATTCAGGAAAGATTGCCGTGGGGCTTGATGTAAAGAATGGGCACATAGCCATAAAGGGATGGGAAGAGGAAACGGAAATAAATGCGATAGATGTAATAAAAGAGCTTGAGAAACTTGGAGTTTCAAGAATTATATATACCGATATCCTGGTTGATGGAACAATGAGGGGGCCAAATATAAAAGGAATAAAGGAAATTGCGAAAAAAACTAATATTCCGCTTATTGCTTCAGGGGGGATATCGGGCATCAAAGACGTTAAGGACATAAAGAAATTAAAATCTTTAGGGGTCGAAGGTATGATAATTGGGAAGGCTCTTTATTCCGGTGCTTTTACTCTAGAGAAAGCCATAAAGGTGGTTGAGAATAATGCTGGCTAAAAGAATCATCCCTTGTCTCGATATGAAAGAGGGAAGGGTTGTTAAGGGTGTAAAATTTGTGAACTTGCGGGATGCGGGTGATCCAGTTGAACTTGCCGCTGCTTACGATGAGGCGGGAGCAGATGAACTCACCTTTCTTGATATAACGGCATCGCACGAGAAGCGGGATATTATGCTCGATGTTGCCAGAAGAACGTCGGAGAAGGTTTTTATGCCCTTTACCATTGGCGGAGGGATAAAATCGGTTGAGGATATAAGAATGGTTTTGGAAAACGGGGCGGACAAGGTTTCCATAAACACGGAGGCAATTAAAAACCCTAATCTCATTCATGAAGCCTCAAGAAAGTTTGGTAACCAATGTATAGTGGTTGCAATAGATGCAAAAGCAGCTTCCAGCTCCCAGTCGCCAGTCACCAGCAGAAAAGATTCAGAACTCCCGACTCCCGCTTGCCCGCCTCTGGCGGGACTACCGACTAATAAGTGGGAGGTTTTTACGCACGGGGGCCGAAACCCGACGGGTTTGGATGCTGTCGAATGGGCTAAGAAGGTCGAATCTCTTGGTGCGGGGGAAATTTTGCTTACCAGTATGGACAGAGACGGCACCAAAGATGGCTATGATGTTGAGTTAACAAAGGCAATCACGGGCGCCGTAAATATTCCAGTCATTGCTTCAGGCGGTGCGGGAAAACTTGAGCACTTTTTGGAGGTTATAGTTGAAGCAAACGCCGATGCCGTGCTTGCGGCATCTTTATTTCACTTCGGTGAGCTAAGTATAAAGCAGGTTAAAGAGTATCTGCGGGATAATGGCATCCCTGTAAGGCTCTAACGATTAAAGGAGGGATGGTTATGGATTTTCTAATTACCATTGTAGTATTCTTTGTAATCGGTTTTGCAATAATGTTTGGAGCACGTTATGTATTCATGAGGACTATGGAAAAATCCGCTGAAGAAAAACAAAAAGAAGGGAAGGAAAAGAAGGAAGAATAGCTTATGGAGATAGAAGAGTTTAAGTTTGACGAAAAGGGATTGATTCCGGCGATTGTTCAAGACTGCCGCACGGGTGAAGTTTTAATGCTTGCCTATATGAATAAGGAATCTATTGAAAAGACTTTAGAGACGGGTCGCACCTGGTTTTGGAGCAGGAGCCGTCAGCAATATTGGTGCAAAGGCGAAACTTCAGGCAATTACCAGTACGTAAAAGAGATAAAATACGATTGCGATGCCGATGCGATTTTGGTCTTCGTTGAGCAGGTTGGAGTTGCCTGTCACACGGGCGAGAGAAGCTGCTTCTACCGAAACTTATTTAAAGAAGAAAAACTACCGACTACCGACTACCGACTACCGACTATCCTTCAAGAACTTTATAAAATAATTGGTCAAAGAAAGAAGGATATGCCCGAGGGTTCATATACCGCAGAGCTTTTTAAAGAAGGGCTTAACAAAATTCTTGCCAAAATTGAAGAAGAATCGGACGAGGTAATTGACGCTGCCAAAAACAAAGAAAATCATGAAGTAGTTTGGGAAACCGCCGACTTACTTTATCATCTTTTGGTTTTGCTGGCAGATAAAGGCATATCTCTTGAGGAAGTTGCTAAGGAGTTGGAGAAGAGAAGGAAGTAGAAAGCTCCTTCATTTTCTTGCTCGTCCAAGAAAACGAAGCAAAAGACGAGGGAATTTTGTGAAATCTACAAATATTGAGATTGATAAAGAGATTTCATCGAAATTCCTGAGCTGGACGGCCGATCATTTTTTGAACGGCTCCAAAATGTACGGTTGTTCAGGCGCCTGCAGAACTCGTCAGGCTAAACTATATCCTTCCTTTTGGCTTTTAAGCCAAACTTCCAACTACGTTGCAAGACGGGTATGAGCCTAACTCAAACAGCTTTGGCTTATTTCCTGAACAACCTATTTTTTCACCTAAAAATGATATGGCATTTAAAAAATAGCGTGCTCAGAGTTGCTCTGGCGAGAACCATGGGATATTAAAAAATCCAAATCATTAAAAGCTCTTTTGGTTTTCCTGAGGGCTGAAGGCTGGCAGCTGTTTTTTGCTCCCCACTCCCGACTGCCGACTTTTCACTATTAGAAGGTAATTTTACTTAAAAAGTAGAATAAAACATAAACGGATGTGATTTTTTAGCAATAAATCTTTGCTTTATTGGAGCGCTGGGAACAAAGACGCGAAAGGAGGCGGTGAGTGTGAGTGCAGTAATTTGCACAGAGGGCTTAACCAAGTACTATGGTAAAACTCTTGGTGTAGCCGACCTCAATTTGGAGGTCAAAAAAGGCGAGGTTTTTGGCTATCTTGGGCCAAACGGCGCCGGAAAGACAACTACCATTAGAACGCTTCTAGATTTTATTCATCCCACACGAGGAAGGGCCACAATCTTTGGCTTAGATACCCATAGAGATGGCGTTAAGATTAAAAAACAGGTCGGCTATCTTCCCGGAGAACTCGAGCTTTATAAGAACATTAAGGGTGGTGAGTTTTTGCGTCATTTTGCTTACTTGCGGGGTGGCGTAGATTGGAAATATGTTCAAGAGCTCGCCGAGCGACTCGATTTTGACATGTCAAAGCCGATTCGTTCCTTGTCATCGGGAAACAAGCACAAGGCTGGTTTAATTCAGGCATTAATGCATAAGCCTGAACTTTTAATTCTGGATGAGCCAACTGTGGGGCTTGATCCTCTTATGCAACAAGAATTTTATCGGATTGCAAATGAGGCAAAAAAGCAGGGGCAAACCTTATTTATCTCATCGCATATCTTGCCTGAAGTTGAAAGGATATGTGACCGAGTTGGGTTCATAAGGCGCGGTAAGTTAATTAAAGTTGAAGAGGTTTTGGATTTAAAAGAACACGCGTTCCGCCAAATCGAGATTCACTTTGCAAATCCTGTTTCGAAAGAGGAGTTTGAAAATCTCTCCGTTGTTAAAGATGTAAGGGTGGAGGACAGCGTTTTGCGGTTTACGGTCGCGGGTCCTCTGGACGCTGTCGTTAAGACGGCCGCAAAATTTGAGGTGATAAACATAATAAGCCACGAACCCAATCTTGAGGACATTTTTCTAACTTACTATGGGGGTGATGAGAATGCTGCTTCGTAACATCTTTTTAAAAAATCTACGAGATAGACGCAAAGCTTTATTTTGGTGGAGTTTTGGTTTGGTTTTATATTCTTTATTTATGTGCGCTTTTTATCCGACCATTCAAAAAAGCGCTGTTGAATTGGAAGCTTATATGGAGAATATGCCTGAGGCGATTGTGGCGGCGTTTGGAGGAGCTGACAATAATATCGCGTCGCCTGAAGGATATCTAAATGTGGAGTATTTCTCTATGATGCTTCCATTGATGTTTATTATATATGCCATTGGGTTTGGCAGCGGCGCGATTGCCGGGGAGGAGGAAGCCGGGACACTCGACTTATTGCTGGCAAATCCCATTCCGCGTTGGCGGGTATTATTGGAAAAGTTTTTGGCTATGGTTGGAGGGATGGCCATCTTAAGTTTTATGACATGGCTGGGGCTTGCGGTTGGCATATATGCCTACGATATGGATATTGGTCTTGGGCAACTGGCGGCGGCGACGTTTAGCAGCGCTCTCTTAAGTTTCAGTTTTGGAGTTATCGCTTTGGCCATAAGCTGCCTAACCGGTAAGCGCGGAATGAGCATGGGCATCACAACGGCTCTGGTTGCAGGGACATATTTGCTTTACGTCCTGGCGCAAGTTGCCGAGCCATTAGAAAAATATCAGAAGTTATCGCCATTTTACTGGTATATGACTGCCAATCCTTTGGCCAATGGGCTAAAACTCGGCGATATGACATTTTTTATAGGAACAATAGGCATATTTCTAATAATCGCGCTCTTTGCTTTTCAGCGCCGCGACTTGGCAGTATAAAGCTTATAAGATTTCTTTTGATCAGTTGAAAAGTGGTTTTAAGAGGGGAAAACAGTAATTTGTTTTGCTCTTATTGTTTACTTTTCAAAGAAGAATGGCGTATGCACATTAATTAAGTCGAAGAGGATATTGGTTATGGAACTCATTGAGAAATGGAGACACTACGCGAAACAGCTTGGGATGGAAATCCGCGCTCTCTGTCTAGCCTACCGTGACCCCAGAGTTTCCTGGTACGCCAAAATTTTTGCGGCCTGTGTTGTGGGATATGCTTTTAGCCCGATAGATTTAATTCCAGACCCGATTCCTGTTTTAGGATATCTTGATGACCTCATCATACTTCCCTTAGGTGTTTTCCTTGCGCTTAAGATGATTCCAAAAGAGGTTATGGTTGAGAGTCGAGAGAAAGCTAAACGGGTTATAAGTGAAGACAAGCCAACTAACTGGATTGCCGCAGGCATAATTATTGCTATTTGGTTGCTTTTGGCGGCATTGGTTATCATTTTTGTGGTTAAGGTAATCAGGAAATAATGTTTTTATACAAAAGGATTCAAGAGGTTTCAATAGAAAAGGATTTGGTCTAGAGATATTAATTAAAAAGTGAGTGAATGGAAAATGAAGGTTCTTGCAATTAGCGCGAGTCATCGAGGCGAAAACGGTTACACCCATTTTATGTTAAACAAGTTTCTTTCCGGCTTGAGGGATGGCGGAAGCGAAGTTGAGACGATTGTTTTGAGTAAAATAAAAATGAACCGATGTACGGGATGTGAAAGTTGCCAAACCAAAACTCCGGGAAGATGTGTATTTGATGAAAAAGATGATGTGAGAAATGTTTTTAATAAGATCGAAGAAAGCGACCTGCTTGTTTTTGCTTCGCCCGTTTATGTGTATAACATTTCTGGCCTTCTTAAAATTTTTTTCGAGCGTTACATGGGAGCTGCCGATATGTCCAAGCTTTTTGTAAACAAAAATGGCGTGTTTACCCACGGAATGCGCCAAGAACTTTACAAACCATTTGTTGCTATTGCTGTCTGTGACAATATTGACGATGTT
>DSBK01000045.1 GCA_011046085.1 Actinomycetota bacterium | reverse complement strand
CCGCGAAAAAAGAATATCCCGATAACTGGAAAGAAATTAAAGCCCCAATGGTTGGCACTCTCTACAGAGCGCCTTCTCCAGATGCCGATTTTTTTGTGGAAGTTGGTGATAAAGTAAGCAAGGGGCAAACTCTGTGTATTCTTGAGGCAATGAAGTTGATGAACGAGATTGTTATTGAGGAAGATGGAATTATACGGGAAATATTGGTTGAAAATGCTCAGCCGGTCGAATATGGGCAACCAATGTTTCTGTATGAGTCCTCTTATTAAATTAAGCGAGGTTACTGTTTTGTTTAAAAAGATTCTTATTGCAAATCGTGGTGAAATTGCTCTTAGGATAATTAGGGCGTGTAAAGAATTAAGCATTCCAACTGTTGCGGTTTATTCTGAAGCCGACAAAGATTCATTGCCCGTTAAGTTGGCAGATGAGGCAGTTTGTATTGGACCACCACAAAGCGCGCAGAGCTATTTAAATATTCCCAGCATAATTAGTGCGGCTGAATTGACGGGCGCCGATGCGATACATCCCGGTTATGGTTTTCTTGCGGAGAGTCCAACGTTTGTTGAGGTTTGTCGTTCTTGCAATCTTGAATTTATCGGTCCAAATGTTGAGGTCATGAAATTAATGGGCAGCAAGGCTTTGGCCAAAGAAAAAGTAAGCAAGATCGGGGTTCCAGTTATTCCTGGAACAAATAGTCAAATTAAAGATAGGGAAGAAATTTTAAAGTTTACCAAAGAGGCAGGTTATCCTGTTATGATTAAAGCTTCCGCTGGCGGTGGCGGGCGCGGTATGAGGTTGGCTCAAAACGAGTATGATCTGCTTAATCAAATTCAGATGGCGCAGTCTGAAGCAAAAGCCGCATTTGGGGATCCTGAAATTTATTTTGAGAAGTATATAGAGGAGCCAAGACATATCGAATTTCAAATTATGGGTGATAGATTTGGAAACGTGATACATCTTGGTGAAAGAGACTGCTCTATTCAGAGACGTCATCAAAAATTGATAGAAGAATCACCATCAGCCGTGCTTACTTCAGCTTTACGTAAAAAGATGGGCGAAACGGCGATAAAAATTTCCAAAGCTATCAAATATGAAGGCGCCGGAACAATAGAATTTCTCTTAGATAAACATGGAGACTTCTATTTTATGGAGATGAACACCAGGGTACAGGTCGAACACCCAGTAACCGAAGTGGTAACCGGAATTGATATTGTTAAAGAACAGATACGGATTGCGGCGGGCGAAAAAATGAGGCACACCCAAGATAAGGTTGAACTTAATGGACATGCAATTGAGTTTAGGATAAACGCAGAGGATCCAAACAAAAATTTTATGCCTCAAGCTGGCGAAATTAAACTGTTTAATCCTCCCGGCGGACCTGGCGTAAGGGTTGATAGTCATATCTATTCCGGATATAAAATACCGCCTTATTATGACTCTCTTTTGGGAAAATTAATAATCTGGGGAGAAACTAGAGATGAAGCTATAGCGCGTTCAAAAAGAGCGCTTGATGAATTTATAATCATTGGGCCCGAAACAGTTATACCTTTTCATCTAAAGGTTATTGATAACGCTTTTTTCAGAAAAGGGGAAGTTTACACAAACTTTGTGTCTAGACGTATTATGGATGAATGACAAGTTGGGAGAAGTATGGAAAAAGAACAAGAGTTGGATTTAAAAGATTTTAAGATATCTAAGAGCGCTTTGGAATTTATAGTTGGTTTGGCAACCACAGAAGTTGAAGGGGTTGCTGGTTTAAGCGGGACGATTATAGAAAGTATAAAAGACTGGGTTGCCAAAAAACAGTTAACCAAGGGGATAGATATTGTTTTTCAAGATGGGATTTTTTTGGTTTCCGCTCACGTAATGCTTAACTATGGTTATGTTATTGGTGATGTCTCCCGGAAAATTCAAACCAATGTTAAAGATGCTCTTGAAACCATGACGGGTATCGAAGTGAAGGATGTAGATATCTTTGTTGACAATATCGTTTTTTCACAATAAGACGGGAATCAGTTAAATGATAGAGCGAAGAAAAGGCAGGAGAATAGCATTAGAGACGCTCTATCAAAAAGAAATTTCAGGGGATTCTTTAAAAGAAATCATTGAGACAAGAAGGCGTGTCAAAAAAGGAGAGAGATCTCTGGAGTTTACTGTTAAGCTTATAGAAGGTGTTGAAAAACATTGGGGCGAAATTGACAAATTGATTAAAAGACATGCCGATAATTGGTCGCTTGACAGAATGCCCATAGTTGATAGGAATATAATCAGAATTGGTATTTACGAAATGTTATATGAAAAAGACATACCTGTCAGTGTATCAATAAATGAAGCCGTAGAACTGGCCAAAGTGTATGGTTCGCAGGATTCAAGCAAATTTGTAAATGGTGTTCTTGGGCAGATTGCCAAAGAACAACCGCATTTAAATGACGAGGAGTATTGAAATTGAACGAAAACAAGGAAGAGGGTTTCGATCAACTAATAGACAGACTTAAAGAAATTGTTGACTTGGTTCAGCAAGATGATTTGAACCTAGAAAAGTCGCTTGATTTATTGGAGGAAGGTATAGAGCTGGCCAACAAGTGTACTGAAAAAGTGGATACAATAAATCGTAACTATGAAATTGAATTACAAGAAGAAGGGGTGTAGGTGACTCAGGTTAGATACCCTGATGACAAGCGTCTCCTGGTTGAAAAAGCTCTACAAGATTTCTTCCCCCCCAAGGATAATTATCCTGAGTTAATTTATAAGGCGATGAGGCACAGTCTTATTTCGGGAGGAAAGAGATTTAGGCCCGTATTGACGTTACTTGTCGCGGAAACTATCGGAAACGAGTTAATTGACGTAATGCCGACAGCATGTGCCATTGAGTGTGTTCACACGTATTCGCTCATTCACGACGATTTGCCCATCATAGATGATGATGAGATGAGGCGCGGAAAGCCCACTTGTCATGTTTTGTTTGGAGAAGACATTGCAGTTTTAGCGGGAGATGCGCTTTTTGCAGAGGCTTTTTATTTAATAGCCAACAAACAAGTTGTAGATGATCCCGCAAAAATTGTGAAAGTAGTTGATGAGCTATCTAACGCTTCTGGACCAAAAGGAATGGTTGGCGGTCAAGTTTTAGATATTATATCGGCGGGGAAGAAGGTTAATTTGGATACCCTTAAGTTCATTCATTCTCACAAAACAGGCATGTTAATTAGTGCTTCTTGTAGAATTGGCGCAATTCTTGGTGGAGCATCTAAGGAGGAACTCACAGCTTTTTCCAACTATGCCGAGCACTTAGGGTTAGCTTTTCAAGTTACCGATGATATTTTAGATGTGGTAGGCGAAGAGATTTCACTTGGCAAGAAGCCCGGAAGCGACGAACGTATGCAAAAAGCTACGTATCCAAGTATTCTTGGTTTAAAACGCTCAAAAGAAATTGCAGAGGAAGCTGTTAAGAATGCCAAAATAGCACTTCAAGATGTTAAGAAAGATACGAGTTCTTTGGCAAATTTGGCTGACTTTGTTTACTGTAGAAATAAATAAAAGCGGTGGTTTTTAAATGGCAAAAATTCTTAGCAAAATAAGTTCTCCTTGCGATTTGAAAAAGTTGTCCTCGACCGAGCTAACACAGTTGGCAGGCGAGATAAGGAAAGAGATTATAGATGTGGTTTCAGAAACAGGTGGTCATCTTGCACCCAACCTGGGTGTCGTGGAGCTTACTATGGGCCTCCACCTCGCGTTGGATTCTCCAAACGATAAAATAGTTTGGGATGTTGGGCACCAATCTTATGTCCATAAGCTTTTAACTGGGCGGCGGAATAAATTTAAAACCCTAAGACAGCACGGGGGAATAAGCGGTTTTCCGAAGCGCTCAGAAAGCAAATACGATGTTTTCGATACAGGTCATGCGAGCAACTCCATCAGCGCCGCATTAGGATTAGCGGAGGCCCGAGAAAGACAGGGCGGGGACGAGACTATCGTTGCCGTTATCGGTGACGGCTCGCTTACGGGCGGAATGGCATACGAGGGGCTTAATCAAGCGGGACATTTAGGGACGCCTTTTATTGTAGTTTTAAATGATAATGAAATGTCAATTGCAAATAATGTTGGCGCTTTCTCTGCTTATCTTTCACGGATTCGGTTTGATCCGACTTTATATAAAATTAGGGAGGATATAGAGGAACGCATAGGAAACATACTTAAACACATTCCCGCCATTGGTTCTAAAGTTTACACAACCGCAGAGGGTTTAAAAGAAAGTTTTAAGCACGTGCTTGTACCGGGCATGATATTTGAAGAATTGGGATTCAAATACATCGGTCCCATTGATGGCCATGATATTGCGCTGGTGAAGTCCACAATTGATCTTGCAAAAGGAGTTCGGGCTCCAGTGTTGGTTCATACCATCACCAAGAAGGGGAAGGGTTATTTACCCGCTGAAAAATGTCCCGACAAATTCCATGGCATAGGTCCTTTTATTATTAAGACCGGTGAATTAAAGAAGAAAAAAGACAAGGCAACCTATACTGAAATTTTCGGGGAAACCGTGATGGAATTAGCATCAAAGAACGATCGAATCTTAGGTATTACTGCGGCGATGCCAAGCGGAACGGGTTTAGAAAAGTTCGCCGAGAGTTTTCCCGAACGATTTTATGATGTTGGAATCGCGGAACAGCACGCCGTAACATTTGCTGCAGGGCTTGCGCTAGAAGGACATCTTCCCATAGTTGCCATATACTCCACCTTTTTACAGAGAGCTTTTGACCAAATTGTTCAGGATGTGTGTTTGCAAAATCTCCACATTGTTTTTGCTCTGGATAGAGCTGGTCTTGTGGGGGAGGATGGGCCGACACATCACGGAGTTCTTGATCTGACTTATTTAAGGCAAATTCCGGGTCTAACAATTATGGCTCCCAAAGATGAACAGGAGTTAAGAGATATGTTGTATACAGCAACAAAATTAAAAGGACCCGTGGCTGTAAGATATCCCAGGGATTCCATTCTGGGAGTGAAGCAAAGCAAGCGTTTTAAGAAAATAAAAATCGGTGAAGCCGAAGTCCTTCGGGAAGGGAAAAGCGTTTGTTTTCTGGCCATAGGAAGGATGGTTCAAAGGTGCCATAAAGCGTGTGCTATGTTGGAAAAAATGGGAGTTAGCTGCACACTTGTAAATGCAAGGTTTGCTAAACCCCTTGACGAAAGACTCTTTCTTTCTCTTGCCGAAAAACACGATTTGGTTGTTACGGCTGAAGAAAATACATTACTGGGCGGATTTGGTGGCGCCGTTCTTGAACTGTTAGCTTCAAAGAATGTTTTTGTGCCCGTGCTTCAACTTGGCTTGCCTGATGATTTTGTTGCCCATGGTTCAATGGACATACTTCTTTCCGAAACAGGCCTTGATGAAGCGGGGATAACTTCGGCTGTTAAAGAAAGATTAAATGATATAAAAGGACTAGGTTTTAAACTTGGCGAAAAAAGAAAGATTAGACACATATCTCGTAAAACTGGGCAAATTTGATAGTACGGAGCGGGCAAAGGCTGCCATTTTGGAGGGAAGGATTTTGGTAAACGGAGAGTGTGTTGACAAAGCCGGAACCTTGATTGCTCCCTCAACAGAGGTGTCGGTTAAAGAAAAGGATGAAGAGTTTGTTTCTCGGGGAGGGATCAAGCTAAAGAGAGCTCTGGAAGTCTTTCGCATCGATGTAAAAGATGCTGTAGTTTTAGATGTTGGAGCCTCGACGGGTGGATTTACTGATTGCTTGCTTAAAAAAGGAGCCAGTTTTGTTATGGCTGTTGATGTAGGATATGGGCAGTTGGCTTGGCCTCTTCGTAACGATCCAAAAGTTCTTGTTTTGGAACGAACAAATATTCGGCATCTAACATCGGACAAGTTGCCGATTTTAGCGGATTTGGTTGTTATAGATATCTCTTTCATATCGGTAAAAAAGGTCATCGACAACATAAAAAGACTCGCGTCAAGCGATGCTAAATATTTAATTCTAATAAAACCACAATTTGAAGTTGATAAAAAATATGTTGAAAAAAAGGGAATAGTTCGAAATCCCAAAACACACAGCAAGGTCTTGATGGATGTCTGGAGAGATTTTGAAGAAAGGTGCTTCAAGGTTGAGGGACTGACTTTCTCTCCGATTTTAGGAGCCAAGGGAAATATGGAATTTTTCTTTTATTTAAGGGCAGGGAAAGAGAAGATAAAAGATGATAGTTTTGTTGCAAAGATAGACGAACTGGTTTCGAGTGCCCACAATGCTTTATTGCGGGACTGAGAGGTGAAAATGAAAAAAATTTCAATTATTGCTCATACGAAGAAGCCCAGAGTAAAGGAAGTTGCACTCAAAATTATATCTTGGCTCGAAAAACAAAACATAGGTGTTCAGGTAGCAGAAAATGACGCTTTAGCGTTGGGGCGCGCCGATCTTGGTGTCCGAGACAATTTTTTGCTCGAAGGTGTCAATTTATTGATTTCCCTAGGGGGCGACGGGACGATACTCAGGGCTGTTAAACTGCTTAAAGGTAAAGATGTGCCAATTTTGGGAGTAAACTTGGGTAGATTTGGATTTCTAGCCGAGGTGGATGTCGAAGATGTTGAGAACGTGCTGCCTCAAATAATTGAAGGAAACTATCAATTGGACAAAAGAATGCTTCTTCGCTGCGAAATGATAAGAGATAATAAGGTTGTGTTCAAGCAGGATGTTTTAAATGAGGCAGTTATGGGGAGAGGGATCCAACAACGGCTCACAGAATTTGAGATTGAGATTAATGGAAAGTTTTTTGCACGCTACTCGGCCGATTCAGTGATTTTTGCCACACCAACTGGTTCGACCGCTTATTCTCTCTCGGCTGGCGGGCCTTTGATTGTTTCCAAAATGAGGGCAATTATTATGATGCCTGTTTGTCCCCATTCTTTTTTCGATCGAAGCATTGTTCTTTCCGAATCGGACGAAATAAACGTGCGATGTCTTGAAAGTTCGAGTGAAATAGCGTTGTCTTTTGATGGAATAACACTTCAAGAGAGCAACCGCTTCGATTTTCTTAAAATATATGCATCTCCCAAAGAAGTGACTCTTATCAGGTTTGGCGAACGAGATTTTTACGCTGTTTTAAAAGAAAAGTTGGAAGCTTGGACTCGAATAGGGGGCTAAATAATTGCTTCAGGAGCTCCATATCAAGAATCTCGCTCTTATAGACGAGAATTACATAGAATTTGATAAGGGACTAAACGTTCTGACGGGTGAGACAGGCGCCGGCAAAACAATTCTGGTGGAAGCCATGAATCTTTTGCTTGGTGAACGAACAGATTGCTTGCTTATAAGAACGGGTTGCGATGAAGCTTATGTAGAAGGCACGTTTGTCTTGGAAGGCGGCTTCAAAGAAACAATGAACCAATTTGGTGAATTCATTTCGGCTGAAGACGCTCAATGTGTGATTTCACGCAGGATCTCAAAAGAAGGCAAAAACAAGTGTTATATCAACGGCAAATTGGTCCCCTTGCAGTTTCTTAAACAAATCGGCAATATTTTGGTTGATCTTCACGGACAACATGCTCATCAAACTATTTTAAAGAGCTCAACTCATATTGATTTTCTTGATAGATATGTCGGACATGAACTTTTGGATGAAAAATTTAAATACATAAAGGATTACAACGAATTTAGGGAGATGGTGTCCAACTTAGAGAGTTTGAAGGAACAAACAAGAGAACGCGCAAGAAAAAAAGAACTGCTTTGTTTTCAAATCGAGGAGATCGAAAAAGCCAATTTAAAATTAGGTGAAATAGAAGATTTAATTAAAGAAAGAGATATTTTAAAGAATGCTGAAAAGATTTGTGAAGCTGTCAAGATGAGTCACGAAACTCTTTGGGGCGAACCCCAGTTTTCGGTACACGATTTGTTGGTTAAAACAGAAGAAGCGCTTGGGAGGGTTTCTGATTATAGTTTGGAATTAGCGGAAGTTTATCAAAAAATAAGAAATATCTCATTTGAGCTTGAAGATTTAAGTCACAAATTAAGTGATTATCTTGATGGATTACAATTTGAACCCAATAGATTGGAAGAAATAGAAGCTAGACTGGCCGAGATGTATCTGCTTAGGAAGAAATACGGTGACAACATTGAAGAAATCTTGGATTTTATGAATAAGGCTCAAGTAGAGCTTAACTCTTTGATGACCTCTGAGAGAAATCTTGGAGAATTGGAACTTAATATAGCTGGGAGAAAAAAAGAGCTTACAGAGATTGCGAGGAAGCTTTCTGGGAAACGCAAAAGAGGCGCTGTGCGCTTGGAAGAAGAGGTTGTTAAACACTTAACCGAGTTAAACATGCCAAAAGTTAGATTTAAAGTGCAAATCATAAATGAATCCGTCGATAATCAAAAAGAAGTAATCTTTGCCACGGAAGATGGTTTTAAGTTATACCTCAACGGAATTGATGACGTCGAATTTTTAATATCACCCAATCCGGGTGAGCCCCTAAAACCACTTGCCAAAATTGCTTCAGGTGGTGAGATATCACGTATTATGCTTGCGTTAAAAATTGTTCTTGCCAAAGTTGATTCTGTTTCCACTTTAATATTTGATGAGATTGATAGCGGTGTTGGTGGAAGAACTGCTGGTTTTGTTGGTCAAAAAATGAATATTCTTTCCGATACCCATCAGGTGATCTGTATTACCCACTTACCACAAATAGCGGCTTATGCTAATCAACACTTGCTTGTTTTTAAAAAGGAAGTAGATAATAGGATGCAAACATTTGTTGAAGCACTTTCTTTTGATGATAAAATTGATGAGGTGGCGCGTATGCTTGGCGGGAAAGGTGAGCCATCGGAACTTTCTAAAAAGCATGCTTTGGAGTTAATACAATTGGCAAAAGAGTGAACGGAGACATATGCTATTTGAATTTAAATCAAGATGCGTTAGAAAGTCTTCAATTTGTTGGCGAAAAAAAAGTGGTTATTGTAAATTATTTTATATATCCAGCATCGTTTGTTTGATTGCGGCAATGTCGGTTTTTTGCTTTTCTTTTTTAGCAAAAGACAAGCCTGGGGTTCAAGCAAGTCATCAACAGAGAATGACTCCAAGCATTAAGAAAACAACCATTGAGCTTTATCCCGTTTTTTGTAAGGTGGATTCTGAAAATCTTCCCCTCTGGTTGCCCGTGGAAATATTTGATGTGTTGGGAATCGGCTATCATCAAGCAAGCAACGCGAAAACATTTAAGTTGTCGCCCTGTGGTAAAGAAGTCAAAATTTCAAAAGATGAAATGATTGAGATGAAAGAAAAGGGCGATATCGAAGGTCTTAGTTATTTCGTGATGGATAGCAGGGGGAGAGGAACACCGCCGACTTCGGCCGTTGATATTGCGCTAAAGCCAAATGCTTGGGTGAAAAGTCCTGTAACTGGAAGAATAACAACCATAAAAACATACTACTTAGAGGGACGATACCTAGATTTTCATGTAGAAATTGAACCCACGGGCCGCCCGGAACTGAGGGTTGTGCTCATTCATTTAGATGATTTGGATGTGAAAGAGGGGGATGGGGTTGAAGCGGCGAAGACTCTTCTGGGGAAGGTTCGAAGCTTTGAGCATGCGTTTAAATCTCAGATAGAGCGCCATATACCAAAAGAGTGTGTCCATGTCCATGTGCAAGTAAATCGATATGAGCGAGGGGTAGATTAAGTAATATGCAATATATTGGAACTGTGATGCTGGACAAAAAGACAAAAAATCTTGTTAAACGTCTTAAATCTGGCAATATTGCGATTATTGATCATATTGACTTAGATAGGGTAACGGCTGAATCTCTTGTGGAGTCTGGGGTTGAAATTGTTGTTAACGCATCACCGTTTATCTCCGGAAAATATCCAAATGTCGGTCCGCTTTTATTGGCTCTAAGTGGAATTCATCTTATTGATTCCGTTGGGGAAGATGTTTTTGATCTCTTAAAAGAAGGAGAAGAGATTGTCGTTCGAAGAGGAAAGTTATTTTACAAAGATAAAGTTATTGCTGGGGGCGAAGTACTCACGGTCTCGATAATTGAACAAAAGATGGAGCGTGCGAAAGACAATATAGGCGCTGAATTGGAAAAATTTGCAATCAACACGCTCCACTATATAAAGAAAGAGAAAGATTTGCTTTTAGAGGGCATAAAAATACCTGATTCTTCGGTGGATTTTACCGGACGCCATGTGCTAATTGTTGTTCGAGGATATGATTACAAACCAGATTTACGGGCCCTGCGTTCATACATTAGAGAAGTGAGACCCATACTTATCGGAGTTGATGGAGGAGCAGACGCCTTGCTTCAGGAAGGATATAAACCTGATATAATTGTTGGAGACATGGATAGCGTCGCGGATGCTGCGTTAAAGAGTGGAGCAGAGTTAATTGTTCACGCCTACAAAAACGGCAGCGCCCCCGGAGTAGATCGTCTAAACAAAATGAATTTATCTTCGAAAGTGTTTGAAGCTCCCGGCACAAGCGAGGATATAGCCATGTTGTTGGCTTACGAAAAGGGTGCAGATTTGCTTGTTGCGGTGGGAACTCATGCTAACTTGGTGGAGTTTTTGGATAAGGGTAGGGCGGGAATGGCAAGCACTTTCTTGGTAAGGTTAAAAGTTGGCGAAAGACTGGTTGACGCAAAAGGTGTTAATAAGCTTTATCAGAGTAAAGCAAAGATTTCTCACTTGCTTATCTTGGTTTTTGCAGCTCTTGCAACTACAATAGCAATTATTATGACATCGACTGCCATAAGAGGCTTTCTTCGATTGGCGATTTTGAAGTTCAGACTTTATTTTGGGTTTTAAAGGAGATTTAATATGTTAGATATCCGATACCACGTATCTTCACTTGTTGCTGTATTTCTTGCTCTTGCTCTAGGAATACTTTTGGGCTCTGTGATCGTCGATAAAGGGATCATGGCGGAACAGCAAAAAGCCCTTATAGACAGCGTTAGGACTGACGTAAAGCAGGTTCAGGATGAAAATCGTTTATTGAAAAAAGAGGCTGATGAGGCGCAGAAATTGCAGAATGAATTGATTCCACTGGTTGTTCGGGAGCGTTTGAGCGGAAAAAATATTGTTTTTATATCAAGCCATCCCATGTCTGACGGTTTAAAGGATTTTTTGTCTGGGTTGGTCAAGAAGGCTGGAGCGCGGAGTTATTTAATAAGTGTTTCAAGTGACTTGGGTTTTGGTGATTCTGAAATAAAGAAAAGGTTGAGCGCTTTTTTCCCAGAAGAAAACTTGTCTGATGAGGATTTAAAATCAAGGGTGATTGAAAGATTTGCTATTGAGTTAGCAACTTCTTCCGACAAAGCATTTATTCAAGAATTAACAACATTAGGTATTATTAAAATGGAAGGTAATGGCAATTTACCGGCAAATGGTTTTGTTTTCGTCGGCGCGGATTTGTCTAATTTTGACCCAAAGCTAATTGATGTTCCCTTAATTAACCAACTTAAAAGTTTCGGGTTGTCCCTGGTGGGTGTGGAAACTGAGGATATAAGCAATTCTTGTATTCCAATTTATATGAGCGCTAAAATTTCAACGGTAGATAATGTCGATACAATTCCCGGAGAAGTTTCACTCGTTTATGCGTTGTGTGGCGTGAAGGGCAATTTTGGAACAAAGCCCACGGCTGAGAATCTTTTGCCAATTACAGTTTCCGAATAGTTTGGAGAGAGCGTGATAAAGATTGTTGCCTTAGTTTCCGCTTATAATGAGGGAGAACAGATAGCCAAAACGGTTAATTCTTTAGGAAAAATTCCTGATTTAACAAGAATCGTTGTAATTGATGATGGTTCTGTAGATGATACTTCAGAGAAGGCAAGGGAAGCAGGGGCAAATGTTATCCGCCTGGAGAAAAATCTTGGTAAGGGTGGAGCCCTGAGCAAGGTCGTTAAAGAGCTTGACTATGATGTATTATTATTGGTGGATGCTGATTTGGGTGATTCCGCCGTTGAAGCAAGAAAAATAATTAAACCGCTAATCGACGGTGATGCTGATATGGCTATAGCAGATTTTCCCAAACCAAAAAAGAAGGGTGGGTTTGGTTTAGTCAAGGGTCTTGCGAGATGGGCTATTGAAAGAATTGCAGGAGCGCGAATGAATGAACCGCTTTCAGGGCAAAGGGCCGTTAAAAAATCTGTGATTGATAGTGTTGGTAGTTTCGGCAATGGCTTCGGTGTCGAGGTTGGGATGACAATTGATGTTTTGCGCAGAGGTTTCAAGGTTATAGAGGTTCCCACCTTGATGTCTCACGCTGAGACCGGCAGAGATATCAAGGGCTTTATTCATAGAGGTCATCAATTCTTGGATGTTTTGAAGGTTATTTTAAATCGATTGAGGGATTGAAAAATGGTTTTATTCTTATGTTTTTTTGTCATGTCGTTTTTAAGCGCTGTTATTTTCATTAAAGCGCTCCTTAACATGCTTTCTAAATCAAAATATAACCGCATAAATTTTCGGAATGAGCTCATACCGGCGGGAACAGGCTTGTTGATCCCCTTGGTTTTTATAATTGTTTTGGTCTTTTATATGTTTTTCGGAGGGAGATATTTTTCGTGGGTTTCAAATTCGTTGCTTATATTGCTTGTTCTTGTTTTAGGTCTAGCTCTTTTTGGCGTATTGGATGATCTGCTTGGTGATCGGAGCGTTGGTGGATTTAGCGGTCATTTTGGCGAGCTCTTTAAAGGCAATCTTACCACGGGGGTTCTTAAAGCAATAGGCGGAGTGATAATTTCGTTTTTTGCCGCAGCCCCCTTTTCAGTAAATATTTTTGTCCATGTCTTAAATACGCTGTTGATCGCCCTGTTTATTAATGTTTTTAATCTTTTAGATCTTCGACCTGGACGTACTCTAAAAGTTTTCTTATTATTAGGATTAATTGTGTCCGTATTTTCATGGCAGAGCGCTTATTGGAGCACATGGGGAATTTTTCTCGGTCCGGCAATTGTACTTCTTTGGGTAGATTTAACCGAGAGAGGCATGCTTGGAGATGTGGGTTCAAATGTCCTGGGCGGTTTCATCGGTTTTAGCTGCGTTGTTAGCTTTAGTGAGACCGTAAATTTATTTGTTTTTGTTATTTTGGTGGCAGTTAATTTGTACTCTGAAAGCAATTCAATCACAGGGTTAATTAAAAAGAATTCAATTTTACGCTGGCTTGATGAGATGGGAAGAAAGGTTTAGTTTTAAGTATAAGGAGGTTTTGTATTGGCCAAGCACATATTTGTTACCGGTGGAGTAGTTTCATCACTTGGTAAAGGGATAACCGCAGCTTCTTTAGGCAGATTGCTTAAAAACAGGGGGCTTAAGGTAACCGTTCAAAAACTTGATCCATATTTAAATGTTGATCCGGGCACGATGAGTCCATATCAACACGGCGAGGTTTTTGTGACCGATGATGGGACTGAGACCGACTTGGATCTTGGACACTACGAGCGGTTTGTCGATGAGAATTTGAAGCGCGACAGTAATGTTACCGCTGGTTCAATTTACTGGTCTATCATTGCAAAAGAACGTCGGGGAGATTTTTTGGGCGGAACCGTTCAGGTTATTCCGCATGTAACCAACGAAATCAAAGAGCGGATTTTAAGATTAGGAAAAGAAAACAAAACTGATGTTGTTATAACCGAAATAGGCGGAACCGTCGGTGACATTGAGAGCTTGCCTTTTCTTGAAGCCATAAGGCAATTTAAAAAGGATATCGGGAAGGAAAATGTTTTTTACATACATGTTACCTTGATACCGTATCTTAACGCGTCCGCGGAGTTGAAGACCAAGCCTACTCAGCACAGCGTAAAGGAATTGCGTAGTATTGGTATTCAGCCGGACGCCATCGTTTGCAGGTCCGAACAGCCCATAAATGAGGAGATTAAGAGAAAAATAGCGCTTTTTTGTGACACAGATCCCGATGCTGTAATTTCCGCGTTGGATGTTGACACCATTTATGAAATTCCGTTAGTGCTTCGGGCGGAGGGTCTCGATGAAATAGTGGCGCATCACCTGCAACTTAAAAAAAGAGAGGCCGACTTATCTGAGTGGGAAGAATTGGTTAAACGAATAAAAAGTTTGAAGAAGAGCATAACAATTGCTCTTGTTGGGAAATATGTTAAACTTCCCGACGCTTATTTAAGTGTAGTTGAAGCTCTAAGCCATGCGGGATTTTTTCATGGAGTTGACGTTAAAATCGAGTGGGTTGATGCTGAAAAAATTGGCACGGAAGAGATTGGGAAAAAATTGGCGCATGTCGATGGAGTTCTTGTTCCAGGAGGTTTTGGTGTTCGCGGTATTGAGGGGAAAATAAGCGCGGTAAAGTATGCCAGGGAAAATAGCGTTCCATTTCTTGGGATTTGTCTTGGCATGCAGTGTGCTGTTGCCGAGTTTGGTCGAAATGTTGTTAATCTTGAGGACGCCAATAGTTCAGAGTTTAACTCAACCACACCATATCCAGTCATCGATTTACTCCCAGAACAAAAAGACGTAGAGGATATGGGTGGGACAATGAGGCTTGGGATTTATCCTTGTAAAATTGAAAAAAACACCAAAGCCTCTGAGGCATATAAAGAAGAGGTTGTTTACGAGCGCCACAGACATCGGTATGAGGTTAATAATGAGTATAGGCAGATGCTTGTTGCCAAAGGACTTGTTTTAAGCGGCTTATCCCCCGATGGCATGTTGGCAGAAATCATAGAGCTCTCTGATCATCCATGGTTTGTTGCTTCACAGTTTCATCCCGAATTTAAGTCAAGACCCATCAAGCCACATCCTTTATTTAGAGATTTTATTGGCGCGGCTTTGAATAGGAATAGAAACAAGTAGGTAAAGATAGAACGAAAGGAAGAAAGATGATTGATTCCATCCGATTGGTTAATTCCTTTATTGGGCTTACTCAAATTGACAGTGAGAGTTTTAAGGAGGGAGAGTTAGCTCGAGCCATCATCAATAAATTGGCAGTCATGGGCGTAGATGTTCGAGCGGATTTTGCTGGTGAAGAAATTGGAGGCGACACCGGAAATTTGATTCTCAGATTACCCGGCAAAAAAGATGCTCCGAGTTTGTTGTTTTTGGCTCACATGGATACGGTTTCTGCAAGGGGAAAGATACATCCGGTAGTGGAGAAGGGGATCATTGAAAGCGGTGGCGACACCATTTTGGGAGCCGATGATAAAGTTGGTATCGCCGCCATTATAGAGCTTATTGAGATTTTAAAATCGGAGCGCATTAAGCACGGGGATATAACGGCGATCTTTACGGTAGCAGAAGAAAAAGGAAGTCTTGGCGCAAAACATATCGATTTTAGAATGGTTAAGGCCGATCACGCATTTATACTTGACGGAGAGGGTTCTGTTGGAAGAATTATTATCAATACCCCTTCGCAAAATATTATAAAGGCAAAATTTATCGGTAAATCGGCCCATGCGGGGATTGAACCCGAAGCGGGAGTTAGCTCCATTCAGGCAGCATCTGATGCAATTTCAAATATGAAACTTGGAAGAATTGACGATGAAACAATGGCAAATATTGGGGTAGTTAAAGGGGGCACAGCTTTTAATGTTGTTGCGGCAAAAACTTATGTTGAGGGCGAAACGAGAAGTTTTTCGCTAGAGCGTTTGGAATCTCAGACCGATCATATGAAGCAATGCTTTATTGAAGGAGCAAAGAAATTTGGGGCAAAAGTTGATATCAAGGTCAGCCGAGGGTTTACTGGATTTCACCTATCTCCGAACGATAAAATTGTAAAAATCGTTATTGATGCTATTAAGGGGGTAGGGTTAGAACCCGAATTGGTAATGAGTGGGGGCGGAAGTGACGCCAACGTATTAAATGAGAAAGGAATAAGCGCAATTAATTTGGCGATTGGGATGAAAAATCCGCATTCCGAGAGAGAACAAATAGCTATTTCAGAGCTTGAGACGCTCGTTAAGGTTTTGTTGGAAATTGTAAAAAGCGTTTCGTGAAAGTATAAAATGATAAATTTTAAAGAAGGTCTTGTAATAGAGATAATCAAAGAAAGAAAGGACTTAACAGAGATAAAGGTTAAACTTGAGGGTGATACTTTTACAGCCGTCAACTTTACATCTTTAACTGGAGATATCTCAAAAGGAGACAAAGTTGTATTAAACACAACCGCAGTTGAACTTGGTTTGGGAACGGGCGGGAAACATTTTGTTCTTTGGAATTTAAGTTGTCATTCTATTGCGGCCCCTGAAGGTGGGCACATCATTAAACTCAGATACACACCCCTTCAAATAAAGGTACTTTCCGTTGAGGAAAAGGGAAGTCCATACCATGAAGCAATGAAAAATACCAATCTGAATGGCATGCCTGTTATCGTCGGAAGCTTACATAGCCAACTTCCGGCAGTAGCTGCCACAATTAAACATATAGATTCATCAACAAGGGTCGCCTATGTGATGACGGATGGGGGCGCTTTGCCAATAGCCTTTAGTGAACTTGTAAGTAAACTTAAAAATATGAATCTAATAGATGCGACCATAACAATTGGCCATTCATTCGGCGGTGATTATGAAGCAATAAATATCTACGGTGGATTAATTGCGGCAAAGTATGTAGCAAATGCCGATATTGCAATCGTTGTAATGGGTCCGGGAATTTTGGGAACGGGAACACCTCTTGGATTTAGTGGCATCGAACAGGGTGAGATTATAAATGCTGTAAATATACTCAACGGACAGGCCATAGCTATTCCACGCATAAGTTTCAAAGATAAACGAAAACGTCATTTTGGATTAAGTCATCATACTTTAACGGCGCTTTCAAAAATCGCTCTAACAAGATGTGTTGTTACTTTGCCAGAGATGGCTCAAGAGAAGATGGAAATTGTAAGGAACCAGCTAAAAGAGAGTGGAATAATGGATAAACATCAAGTTGAGGTTGAGGATAATAAAGAAACTATCTTTGCGTTAAAAGATTTTGATTTAAAAGTTACCACGATGGGCAGAACGGTTGCCGACGAGCCGGAATTTTTTAAAGCAGCGGGTTGTGCCGGTATTTATGCTCTCAAACTACTAGAAAGACCTGGTGAAAAATTTGCGGGAAGTTGAGCAGTTTGGGGAAAGGACAAAGAAGGTTAAGTCAGAGTATAAATTCAAGGGCAAAATAATAAATTTGCGTTTAGATGAAGTTGAACTTCCAAGTGGAAAGATAGTTGAGCGAGAAGTCGTGGAGCATAGAGGGGCAGCGGGAATTGTCCCGATAACTTCCGATAACAAGGTTATTTTATTAAGACAGTACAGGTATCCGGCAAACAAAATGCTTTGGGAGATACCAGCTGGTTTACTTGATGCGGGAGAGACTCCGCTTGATTGCGCTATACGCGAGCTGAAAGAAGAGACAGGTTGTACCGCTAAAAGTTTTATTAAACTTGCTGAGTTTTATTTAACTCCAGGAAATAGCAACGAATATTTTCACCTGTATCTTGCAAAAGACTTAAAGGATGGAGATGCTGATTTTGATGAAGATGAAGTCATTGTCTCAAAGAAGATTCAACTTAACGATGCACTAAAGATGCTAAACAATGACGAAATAAATGATGCCAAAACGATGATAGGTTTGTGTTTGGTGGAGAAATTTCTTAGAACGTAGGGATAAAATATGGAAAATTTGCTCCGGGAATATTTAAATTTTCAAAGCGTTGAAAAAGGGTTGGCAAAAAATTCTCTACAAGCGTACAAAAGAGATTTGACAAAGTATTTGACGTTTCTCGATAAAAAGAAGATAAACTCGGTTGACAAGATAAGTTATCAAAACGTTCTGGACTATCTAACGGACCTTAAGAAAAAAGGATATGCTCCAACCTCAATATCACGCAGTGTCGCGGCAATAAAGACATTTCATAAGTTTTTGGTTCAAGAAGAAATCACAAAGAATTTTCCCACGGCAAACCTTAAATTTCCAAAGGTGCCAAAGAGGCTTCCACGGGTTTTTACCGTCGAAGAGATGTTGCGTTTACTCGTTCAGCCACACGGGAATACTCCCCTAAATTTTCGTGATAAGGCAATGTTGGAGGTTCTTTATGGTTCTGGGATCAGGGTGTCTGAGCTCGTTTCTTTAAACACAGAAGACATAGATGATGAATCCGGTTATATCAGAGTTTTGGGAAAGGGGTCCAAAGAGCGAATTGTGCCGATTGGTTCGCACGGACTCGAGGCGATTTCCGAATATATTAAAAAAGGTCGCCTCAAACTAACCAAAGGACATTATAGCAGCGCACTCTTCTTAAATCAGCACGGGAAGCGGCTAACACGCCAAGGATGTTGGAAAATATTAAACAAGCATGCTAAACGGGCGAGTTTAAAGAATCTTCACCCTCATTCTCTGCGCCATTCTTTCGCGACAAGTTTGTTGCAGGGAGGGGCCGATCTTCGCTCTGTTCAGGAAATGCTTGGTCATGCCGATATATCAACTACCCAGATTTATACCCATATTACAAAAGAACACTTAAAAGAGGTTTACATGTCGACACATCCAAAAGCGAAGAAGAGATAAAAGCAAGCGTAGATTAAGCCTTTTATTTTAAATTTATATATTTTATTTTTTAATTAAACCGCTTTCAGCTGTAAACCGATAACCATCAACAGGGGATATTAATTTGCAAAAAACGGGATTTAATCGGGCGATAATTATAGTTTTAGATAGCGTTGGGGTTGGCGAGCTTCCCGACGCTTATAAGTATGGAGACGAGGGAAGCAACACATTGGCAAATACGGCCAAAAATGTTGGTGGTTTAAATCTCCCAAACTTTCAAAACCTGGGGCTTGGAAATATTATCGAGATTGATGGTGTTAAGCCGTCAAAAAACCCTTTGGCTTCATTTGGCAAGATGGCCGAAAGGTCGGTTGGCAAGGACACCACCACTGGTCATTGGGAGCTTACGGGCATTTATCTTCCCAAACTGTTTCCGATTTATCCAAATGGTTTTCCTGCTGAAATAATTGATGAGTTTGAAAGAAAAATTGGAAAGAAAGTTCTCTGGAACAAACCTGCCTCTGGTACCGAAATAATCAAGAAATTGGGCGAAGAACACATTAAAACAGGTTGCCCGATTGTGTATACTTCGGCGGATAGCGTTTTTCAAATTGCCGCACACAAAGAAACTATCTCTCTGAACGAGATATATGAGATGTGTGAGATTGCCCGAGAAATTTTAAAAGGGAAACATAATGTATGCAGGGTTATAGCAAGACCCTTCGTTGGAGAGCCTGGAAATTTTGTTCGTACCGCAGAAAGACGTGATTATTCCGTCAAACCTCCAGCCAAAACAATTTTGGATTACGCAATTGATGCGGGATTAAAAGTTTATGCTGTTGGGAAGATAAATGAAATATTTGCCAATCAAGGTATAACCAAAGCGGTGCATATCGAGAACAATATGGATGGCATCGATAAAACCCTGGAGTTTATGAATGAGGTGAATAAAGGAATTATCTTCACCAATCTTGTGGATTTCGATATGCTTTGGGGTCACCGAAACGATCCTTGGGGTTATGCCAGAGGATTGGAAGCGGTCGATAAGCGCGTTCTTGAAATTATGGAAAATCTTAAATCAGACGATGTTCTCATATTCACAGCCGATCATGGATGCGACCCAACAACATTAAGCACAGATCACTCAAGAGAATACGTTCCTCTGCTGGTTTACGGAGAGAGAATTAAATCGGGTGTTGATCTCGGAATTCGCACAACATTCTCCGACCTAGGGAACAGCATCTCTAGTTTATTAGAGTTTACAGCTCAAGTTGAGGGAGAGAGTTTTGCAGATTTACTTACAAGCAAAAAGGGGCCATTTTTTCATAGTTGACCGCCCATATTTGGTGGACATTTAAGTGAATTTGTACGATTATTATCTATAGCCAAATGGCTAAACATATTGGTTAAATGTTGGATAATAAAAATTTTATTAAAGTGGAGGTGGGTGAAAAAATGAATGTAGGAATTCTTACGGGAGGTGGCGACTGCCCGGGATTAAACGCAGTCATTCGCGCGATAACCAAAATTTGTGTTGGTGAGTATGGTTATCAAGTAACCGGTCTTCATAACGGTTGGCGTGGATTGTTAGAGAAGGATATTTCTTCTCTCGACCCAGAGAAGGTAAGCGACATACTTAATCTCGGAGGGACAATTCTTGGAACCAGCAGAACAAATCCATTTAAAGATGAAAAAGGACCCGAGCGGGTTTTAGCAAGCATTCGAGAGTTAAACCTCGGGGCATTGGTTGCAATAGGAGGAGATGACACTCTGGGTGTTGCTAGTCGGCTTTATAAAGAATATGGAATAAACACCATTGGGGTTCCAAAGACCATCGATAACGATCTCTCAGGAACTGACTATACATTTGGTTTCGATACGGCTGTGCATATTGCGACCGAGGCAATTGATCGGCTCCACACGACCGCTGAATCTCATAATCGAGCCATGGTGGTTGAGGTGATGGGTCGTACCGCCGGATGGATTGCGGTAATGTCTGGGATTGCTGGGGGCGCCAATGTTATCATTATTCCAGAAATCCCAATCAACGTGGAGGATATTTGTGATCTCATCAAACAAAGGGCTGCGAAAGGCAAGAAATTCTCCATAGTTGTGGTGAGCGAAGGTGTCAAACTTGCTTGGCGATCAGGTAGGGAAAAAACGGTTTTTAGCTCCGAGGAAACCGACGAATTTGGTCACGCTCGTCTTGGCGGGGTGGGCAATGAATTGGGTAAGATAATTGAGAAGCTTACTGGCATTGAAACCAGGGTAACCATCTTGGGTCATATTCAACGGGGAGGCACTCCGACATCTCATGACAGAATTTTGGCTACCCGATATGGAGTCAAGGCCGCTGAGATGGTTAAAAACTCTCAATGGGGAATGATGGTCGCTCTTAAAGGAGATGACATAAAAGCTATCTCGCTTGATGAGGCGGTAAGTAAAACAAAGACGGTTCCGCTGGAACTATACAATATGGCAAAAATGTTTTTTGGATAAGGAGGAGCAATAACTATGCTTGTAACCATGAAAGAACAGCTTCAAAAAGCAAAAGAAGGAAAATATGCGGTTGGGATGTTTAATGTTATGACGGTTGAGATGTTGCAGGCGGTTATCGAAGCGGCCGAGGAGATGCGCTCACCTGTTATTGTTGGAACCTCGGAAGGCATGGCAAGTTATATAGGTATAAAAAACATAGCGGCCATGGTTAAAATTGCCGCCGAGGCAACCGATATTCCGATATCTTTGCACCTTGATCATGGAACAAAACTAGAAACTCTGAAAAAGACCATCGACGCGGGATATACATCAGTTATGATAGATGGTTCAAAGAATCCTCTTGAAGAAAATATTGCTATCACTCGCGAGGGGGCTGCAATTGCCTCACCGCACGGAGTTACCGTTGAGGGAGAGCTGGGGCGAATAAGCGGAACGGAAGATACAATTTCTGTGTCTGAGCGAGAGGCATCAATGACAATGCCTGATGAAGCGGAGAAGTTTGTGGCCGAAACTGGCGTGGATTGTCTCGCCGTGTCCATAGGCAACGCGCACGGCATCTATAAAGGTGAACCGAAACTTGATTTTGATCGCTTGCGTGAAATTAAGAAACGAGTGAGCACGCTTTTGGTTTTGCATGGGGCCTCCGGTATTCCTGATGACGCTGTTCAGGAAGCAATTACCATTGGGATATGCAAGATAAATATCGCAACCGATCTTCAGGTGGCGTTCATATCGAGAGTTAGAAAAATTCTGGAAAATGATTCAAAGATATATGACCCGAGAAAAATTCTTGGTCCGGCGGAAGAAGACATGAAATCCGTTGTTAAGAACAAAATGGAGCTCTTTATGTCGGCTGGCAAAGTTTAATAAACTTAATTTATTGATCCTTACATATTTTAAAAAAATAAAAAACCCCCCATTTAGGGGGGTTTTAGTTTGTTAAATGCCAATCTAATTAAATATTAGTCAGATTTAACTACGTTTGATGCTTGAGGTTTTCCGTTGTTTCCTTCTACGACTTCGAATTCTACCTTATCTCCCTCGTTGACAACTTTAAAACCATCATCTTGGATAGCGGAAAAATGAACAAAAATATCATCTCCGTTTTCCTGTTCAATGAAGCCATACCCTTTTTTTGCATTGAACCACTTTACAGTACCTTGAGCCATTACCTAAACCTCCTAAAAAAGTTAAAAAACATTACCGCATAAGATTAACCGTCTTGGCTCGAAAAGTCAATAAAAATTACTAAACTTAAAAAAAGAAGCCCATGCCTATTCGGAGATTTTGAATTGTCAAGCTTAAACCCTTGTTGCCTCATCTAAAAATGTATTCCAAATGATTATTCGTTGACTCATTTAAAATGTACTCGAAAGCAGATGTGTCTGTCGCCTCCTTTTCTTTTAATTCTCTCTTTATTTTATT
>DSBK01000109.1 GCA_011046085.1 Actinomycetota bacterium | reverse complement strand
TATTAAGCTTTAGATCGAGTAATCTTTGCAGGATTTTGCCATGATAACCCTTAATGTTCGATTCAATAAACGAAACGATGTCCGATCTATTGATTCTGTTCATATTTAACCCGTTCCTCAAAAAGCATGTAATCATATTCTTTGACCTTGCTTTGAGCCAACGATACATATTCAGCCCGTATGTCAATTCCTACTGAATTTCTGTTAAGTTTTTGAGCTGCTTCACAAGTTGTGCCTGAACCAACAAAGGGATCAAGCACCCAATCGCCCTCGTCTGTAAATAATTTAATAAACCATTCAGGCAGGGCCTCTGGAAATGTTGCACTATGATTTTTATTTCCTGTTTCTGTTGCCATGTGCAGCACATTTGATGGATAAGCCATAGTTCTGCCCACCCAATTAGAAATATTTTTTCCGAAACCACTTTTGACTTGAGAATCAAATCTGACAACATCATTCTTCCCTAATTTTTTTAGTCTTGTTTTTGCCCAATCTCCCATTGGCACCATTACACTTTCCTGGTTCATCTTAAACTTCTTAGTTTTATTGAACTGGAGACATCTTTCCCAAGCATCACGAAAACGATTAGGCCATTTCCCTGGATGACAATTTTTTTTGTGCCAAACAAACTCTTCAGTCCAAAGCCACCCTTGTTTTCTCATTTCAAGGATAAGCTCAATAACATACGTGCTTCTTTCGCCACCCGCAACACGCTCTTTAATATTTAAAATAAAAGTCCCAGTAGGTTTTAGTGTTCTTAGAAATTGCTCGCTTCTTGGCAAAAACCACTCGACATATTTTGATGGTTTTATACCGCCATAAGTGTTAGACCGGCTGTCTGCATATGGCGGAGAGGTAACAATCAGATCAAAGAAGTCATCTGGATAATTCTTTAATACTTCTAAACAATCACCCTGTTTTATTTGTGCTTCAATTTGCCTCATGTTTATTCCTTGCTTGCCACCATATTCTTTATTTCTAACAATAATTATATAGAATTTTATATTCTTTAAAAGAGAAAGATTATAAATCTAAAAGATTCAACAGTCGTTAGTCTCTTGCACTTATTTTTTAAAACCCTGGTGGGTTATTTGTAGGCGACCCACCTCCGAAACTCCGTCGGGCAAGCCCTCCAGAGGCGGGCAGGCATATGAGAGCACCGATGAGCAATCGACGAGGTGGGAATTCGGCTGAAGCTGTTTAGGGCGTAGCCCGAGTTCTGCAAGCCGCCGACGAGAAATGAAGTGAAGAGGGAAAATGCTCGGCACAGCCCTGTACCAGGAATCAGGAGCCGAAATAACCCACAAAAAACTCTTAAAACTAAACGAATTTAGAAGAGGTTAAGAACTTTAGGGAGATTTTAAACTCTTAAGAAAAACCTCAATCCAGAAAAAATAAAATATGCCGCGAGCAAAATGAGAAAAATGCCACAGATGGAAATCAAAACCCTGTAAATCCTCTCGCTCAAAAATCTCTTGCCCGTTACAACCATAAAAGAAACTGCACTGTAACAAATCAGATCGGCGAGGATATGAGCAGTAAAGAAAAAAATGAGGCCCAAAATGCCAAATTTTAAAGCCGCCAAAACATAGGCAACCCCAATGGTGGCCCACCAGATGGTCCAATAGGGATTTGAGATGCTAACAAAGATTCCCGCTACAACCGGTCCTATTTTAATCTTCGAAAAAGAATTGACTTCAAAAGAGACGGTTTTTTTGATGGCCCCCCTTAGCATATCAGAGCCCATCCATAACAAAAAAAGCCCTCCTAAAAGACCGATTACCCCAACAACCATATCGCTGGTAAAGAACCTTTTGAAGCCAAAGACCAAAGCCACGACCAAAGCGAGCTCCAGCATCGCATGCCCAAGAACAATAAGCGGCCCAGCCCAAAATCCCTTCTTGTGGGATTCACTTATCGTCACCGTAAGAAGTGGCCCTGGCATCATCGCCCCGGAGAAAGCAACCATCATTGATGTAATAAAAATCCCCGATAATTCCATCTTAAATCACACACGAATTATATCAGTTCCTAAAAATTTAAAAAATTTCTTTCATACAGACGTCGGCTGTGATAAGTTTTTATTTATCACTTTAATATTAAAGGACTCGCCCAAGGGAGAAGTGTTGCAACAGAAATCAAGGTTTTTTTGTGCTTTTCTAGCAAGCTTTATTTTAATATATGGTTTGCCGCTTTCGGTATTTGCTCTGACAAAATCGGATAGCAACAATCTTCGCGCGCATGAAGACAAGGTGCTGCATAAGCTGGACGAAGTATCTGATCTTGAGAAGCGGGAAGAAGATATCCTTTTGGAGCTAGTGGCCATTCAGTCAAACATTGAACGGCTTGAAAAATTAATCCCTCAATTGGATGCCGACCTTTTTTTAGCCGAGGAAGAACTAAAACCTTTAAACGAAAGTTTAAATGAAGTGCGCTTGCGGTTAAAAGAAAAATCGGAGATTTTAGACGAAAAAGTTAAAAGTATCTATACGCTGGGCGAAATAAACCCTTTCCATTTTGTTTTCTCCGCAGACAGCTTTCAAGAACTCTATAATAACTTGACTTACCTTAACTCCCTCGCCAACAAAGATGCTGAGCTTGTTGAATCCATTCTCGAAGAAGAAGAGGTCTTAAACACATTAAAAGAAAGTGTCGAAGCAAAAAAAGATAAAATTATCCTCTTAAAAGAAGAGATACAGAACGAAAAGGAATCATTAAAACAACAGTTTGAACTGAAAGAGGAGCTCCTTGTAAAAGTTAGAGAAGACCAAAAACTGAGCAAAGAAAAACTTGCCGAGTTCGAGGCCGAACTTTCTTCGATAATGAATAAAATCGGCCAAATAGAAATGGGGGTCTCAAGAGGAACTGAACGTACCGCAATCTTAAGGATGCTTGCTACAGGTTACTGCTCTTGCCCCATTTGCACCGGTTCTGGCAGCGGGATAACCGCTATTGGGCTCAAGGCAAAACGCGGCGTCGTTGCGGTTGACCCATCGGTGGTGCCTCTAGGGACCAAATTATACGTTTCAGGATATGGGGAAGCAATTGCGGGAGATGTAGGTAGAAAAATAAAGAAAAATCGGATCGATCTCTGTTTTGATAATCATCAAGAAGCCCTCTCGTGGGGAAAGCGCTGGGTCATCGTAAAAATTCTGGACTAATCCCTTGAATTTTTTCGTGAAATCTTTTGAAAAAAACTCCTTATCTCCAATGCCCCTTCTGGACACATCTCATGACAACAATAACAAGATATGCACTTCCTTCGATTAATTACAGGCAAATCATCCATAGAAATTGCTTCTACGGGACAATGCTTGGCGCAAATTCCACATTTTACACACTTTTCTTCAATCACTTTAGGAACAGCGGAAGCCAAAATGGAAAGGCGGTTTAAGATGGCCCAAAGCCCCCGATTACCCATAAAGGTTGAAGGCATCCTAAAATCTTTAATTTTTTCGAAATTGCCATCTATCTCTATTTTGGAAATATCGATTTCCCCAAGCCCTCTACTTTTTGCTTCTTTAAGAAATTCGATGTCTTGAGGCCTCATCCCAACCATCGCGCAAGCAACGGCATCGAGTTCCACGGCGTTGTCTGACGCAAGAATCTTCCCCACCCGCTTAGGAAAACCGGAGGTCGGGCCGTTGCCCTCCATGGCAACAACCGCATCCATTATAACCAAATCGGGCACTCTAACTGTGAAAACATCCAAAAGCATTTCGGCAAAATTTCTCTTGGTACCCGCTATTTTATGCAAAACGGTCTTTTCTGCCCCCGGCAAGATACCATAAGAATTTTTAACCGCCCCAGTAAGCAAAGTTAAGTTGTGTGTCTTTAGTTTGGGAAGGGAGATAAATAAATCCGCATCGAGAACTCGTTTGGAGACTACAAACTCCTTTACAAACCCAGAAGAAGACGCGACCCGAACGGTCTCCTTTGAAATGTTCTCATAACTACCTAGAGAAGCATCATAGATACCCGAAACTTTGGCCGAACGCTCATTCATCCCATAGCCCCTTATTCCCGCGTTGTCCCCAACGACAACATTTGCCCCCATCGCCATAAGTTTTTTGACAACGCTCTCAACCAGCCCAGGATGCGTGGTAACTGCCCCACTAGAAGGAAATGGCCCTAAAATATTGGGTTTTACCAAAACTTTTTTCCTTAAGACGTCGAGCGGAAAGACGGAAAAAACTTCTTCAACCACACTTGCGATATCGTCATAATTTGCATTTTTTATAAAAACTTTGCTCATCTTTCGCCCGCCTCAAAAACAAATCCAATAATTTGTTGTCCAAAACCAACTTCTCCCTTAAAATTGTAATGCTTGTAAACTTAGAAAGGGTGAATGGTTTGGTTGAAATTAAACCATTTAAAGGCATTACTTACAATATCAGCAAAATAAATTTAAGTGATGTCACGACTCCGCCTTACGACATAATCTCACCTGAAGAGCAGGAGAATTTTTACAAAAGAAGCGAATACAATATAATTCGCTTAACTCTTGGCAAAAACGAACCGGGTGATAATGAATTCACCAATAAGTATAGCCGCGCTGCCGATTACTTAAAAGATTGGTTAGATCGAGAAGTTTTAATCTCTTCGGAAAAACCGGGAATCTACCTATATGAACAAGAGTATGTTATAAAAGGCAAAAAAAAGAGGCGTCTCGGTTTCATAGCGCTTCTAAAACTCGAGGATTTTGAGAGCGGCAAAGTTTTGCCCCACGAAAAAACCTTTCCCAAAACCAAAATCGACCGTCTCAACTTGCTAAGAGCATGCAAAACTAATTTTAGCCAGATATTCTCTTTATATTCTGACCCAGAAGGAAAGATAGACAACGTCCTCAGAAATTGCCCCAACGATGAATCAACCATAAAGATAACCGATGATGACAAAGTAAAACACGCTTTGCGCCCCGTCTCGGACGAAAAAATTATCGAAAAAATTTCAGATCTCATGAAAGATAAGACCATATTTATAGCCGACGGTCACCACCGTTACGAAACCGCCTTAAACTATCGAAACGAGATGAGGCAGAAAATCAAAAATTTCACCGGAGAAGAACCATTCAACTACGTGATGATGATGTTCGTAAACATGGATGACGAGGGCTTGTCGGTCTTGCCAGTTCACAGAATACTTAAAGATATTCCCTGCATCAATGAAGATGAAATCTTAAAAAAAGCTTCCGATTTCTTTAAGGTCGAATCTCTTGAATTCGATAAGAATAATAATGAAGAGATAAAAAAGATTTTAAATCAAAGACTCTCTGACGAATTTGGCAAATCTCATACCTTCGGGATGTATCTTGCCACAAATAAATATTACCTGCTCACTTTGAAAGATGAAAACATAATGAATGAAATAATTTTAACCGAGCATTCTTTAAATTGGAAAAAACTGGACGTAACCATACTCCACGCTTTGCTTATCGACAAAATCATCGGCGTAAAAAGCAAGAATTTAATCAAACACAAGTCGATAAAATTTACACCCGATGAAGATGTGACCCTTGGTCTCGTCGATAAAGGATGGTACCAAATCGCATTTTTGGTTAATCCAACAAAGGTCGAAGAGGTAAGAGCCGTTGCCAGCAACCGTGAGAAGATGCCGCAAAAATCGACCTACTTCTATCCCAAATTGCTTACAGGTATGGTCATCAACAAGCATGAGGAGTAGACAAAAAAAGCAGTCAAGAAGTCAACCGCTTCGCTAGTCAAAAGTCAAAACTAAGGACATAGAATGAAACTAAATAGCTGGTAGCTGGAGGCTGACGACTGGAAGCTAATTTACAAACTACCGACCGTAAGGAGGTATTATGGACTGCGCGTTTGAAGACAATAAAAGGAATTGTACCTGCACGTACGATCCCTGCGACAGAAAAGGCAAATGTTGCGAGTGTGTATCCTATCATAGAAACAGAAAAGAGCTTCCCGGCTGCTTTTTCCCGCCCGAGATCGAGTGCACCTATGACAGATCGATAGAGAAATTTGTTTCGCTCTATAAGTAACTTATGGCGATAGCGCATGCCTGCCTCTGGTGGGGCAGATGGCAAGTAGCTGGTTGCGGATAGTTAAAAGTGAGAGATTAAAAGTGGAAATTTAATTTGAACTTACTCCCGACTGTCGACTAACAGACTACCGACCAACCTAGCCAGCGCCGCCGCCACTTCCACCTCCACCACCGCCGGAGAATCCGCCTCCGCCTCCGCTTGCGGAACTCATAGCGCTTGAGGCAACGGCCGAAGCCGAGGCGAAGCTATTGCCAAGCGACTCCAAGCCGCTCAATCCCTCAATACCGCGACTCGATTCAATCCAGGCAGGTCCGGCATATGCTGCCGTGACTCCCTCGCCCATCGCGGGAATAACGATTTTTAACTGTTCGATCACCTCTTTTGCCACGCCCAAACCAACGGCGTAAACAAGATAGTGTTCCCAAATTTCCATGGAGCTTGGAAGCGCCTCTTTTATTTGCGAGAAATGTAATAAAAATTTCTTAAAGGCGGCCCACTGACAAAATTGCAAAGCGGCTTTATGCGAGCGTCTTTTCAACAAAACCGAGAGACAAACTTGCAAAACACCGAAGGTAATCGCTATAAAACCCCATGATATTTGCCATTTTGCTAAAATTAACACACCAAACCCAATTACCATCATCGAAACCAAAACATTTAATCCGATTACAAGTCCTTTTTTCTCCAAAAAACCATGGCTTTTGGCCTCCAGGACAATCTGCTTCTTCCAATTTTCAAAAGAGTTTTTAAAAGAAGATGGGTGATTTTCAGCATACTCCTTAATCTCTTCCATGCTAACCTTTTGCCCGTCTCCTATTTTATTAAAAAGGAGGCTTAAAAGAGTTTTTTCAAATTTCTTTAAGCCTTCCGTGGGCTTGTCTATTTTTTTAATAGTGTAATCATAATCCTCTTTCTCTCTAAAAAATCCTTTTCTTGTAACCATCTCTTCCTTTATCTTTATATAACCGCGCCTGGCCAAATCCATCATGGTTGAAATCATATCATCGGTGTTCACGCTTCCAAAACGCCATAAATAACCCATTATCGCCGGAGGATAATCCGCCGGGAGCTCGCGATAATATTCGCCTTCGAAATCAGTTTTATGTTCCTTGCCATACATAAACCACATAAACATAAAGAAACCGAGACCCACGAGCGCCACTATAATTGAGACCACCATGCCCATTTGGTTTAACTTTTCCCTTTTTTGCAGTTCCTCCTTCGCTTTTTCCCTCACCTCGTTCGCTTCTCTTGCCCACTCTGCTTCTTCGGCCAGAGCATTTTTGAGTATCGGCTCATTGAAATCGATCTCCGCCTGGGGGACCAGCGAGGCGGGAAAAAGTATGCGGCCTTCCATAAAAGTTCCCGACGGGAGATTTAAAATCTCATATTTAATTGTCTGATCATCTAAAATGATCACTTCGCCGTGGAGAGGTCCGTGCCCCCAAGTCCTAATCTCCTCCCGAGACGCCCCTTCGGGCAGGTTCACCGTGGCCGAAAAATCCTTGACGCCCTTCTCCCGGCCCGTTCCAACAAATTTCCAGTAAAACTGCGCCGAATCAGAATAAACATCGATGCCATTACCAACCTTGTATTTTATCGTAAACGTCCTCTGCTCATCACTTGCGGAAAAGAACCATTTGGCCGAAATCCCCTCACCGCTTCTTGTAATTTGAACCGTCCCCGGCTCCGAGGAAAAAGATTCCCCATAAATCACATCACCCTCCGAAACCGAAAAACCCGTAACATCGTAAAGTTTTCCTCTCTCTTGACTATAAAGAGGCAAGTCGTACGCGGCCCAGCTAAAATCGCCGTCGAAGTCAAAGGTTCTATTCTCAACAACATCAAAAGAGCCATCTGGGTTTACTGTCACATTGACGCCAACGGACGGAAAAGAATAATCCTTAGCCATAACAGCATTTGGAAGAATAAACATAAAGGTAAGAATAAAGATTAAAAGATAAACCTTTTTCCCAAAAAATTTTAGAGACGCAGACATAAAAACCACCTCATTAACTTATTCTACATCCACCCGACTTTTCCTATAATTTCACCGCCAAAAGTAAGCAGCCAGGATAAATCAGTGGTTTATGGTACTAATACATAAGAGGGCGCTTTTTGAAAAAGCACCCTCTTATATGGTTATCACATCAGACATGCACTTTAACTAAAACCCAAACCGATGATAAACATATCAAACTTTCTTTTAAGAAAAACAGGTAACTAACATCCAATAAAAATCTAATCCGGTTTTATTATCTCGCCGGTAAAAGCATCAACTCGGACAATAAAGAAATCAGCAATCATCAATTCTGGTTCAGAAGAATCAGGAGCAAAACTCCCATCAACATGAACATCCCAAACCAACATCTGTTTTTTGTCTTTATATGTTATCACCAAAGCAGCTTCTTCCATGCTTCGTATAGAACGTCCTTCTTGGGGCAAGTGTTCCTTAACTTTATCTATGGCCTCCTCTTTGGTGATTTTTGGCATAACAGAAACACGTGTCTCGTCATAATGAGAATTGTAAGAAAATAACTCTCCCGTATAAGGGTCTATGCTTACACTAACCCAACACGGTCCCTTAACTTCGCCGAGTTCGGTTTCAAAAATCTGTCGCCACTCAATCCCGTAAGGCCCTTTCAAGTCATCATCCGTATGATCTTCAAGTTCAGCTTTAACCAGCTTAAGACTCGCTTTGTCAAAATTCGGGTAATGCTCTTTGGCAAATTCAAGGGCCTGTTTCTTGGCTTCATCCAAATCAAGAGCCAGGGGGTCAGCCCAACGTTGTGACCACCCTTTTTAGTTAAAAGTTCTCTTAACTAAGTGTCTCGTCAGACCAGTTCCTGGCAGTCAATATGGGGGTCAGATTAAAAAATATTATTTAAAACAGGGCGATGTTAACATTTTTGGTGGCTATCTACCCTCAAGTTCATCTACGACTAACCAAACACAATACCCCTTTTCCTCTCTTCCAGATAATGGCGGCTCTTGTTGATAACCACCTGCTAATCTTTTCTGTTCTTCTTCAGAAAAATTTTCATCTAACCAATCTTTTAAAATTCTTAAAATGGCCTTTTCTTCTTTCCCCCCAATTTCTACGATTACAACTCCTTTACCTTCATATGCTTGAGAGGCAAAAGCTGAAGGACCTAATAAAGTATAATCTTTTTCAAAGTTAATTTCTCCAATATAAATGCGTCGAGGGTCATGTTGAGCGATGGTTTCAAGCAGAAACGGCAAGAAACTTCCCTTGCTATCTTTTAGAGCAATTGCTATTGTTCCGCCATCTTTACCCATAAGAGCTTCATGAACTTCAACCGGGGGATAAAGTTTAACTTCTTCCATAATTACGATTGACTCAACGGTTCCTTCATTTGCTTCTTCTGTAACCGATACTTTTGTCTTAGATGTTTTCTGGGAATTGCACCCCGCAATAAACAGACATATAACACCCAAAGCAATTGCAAGCATGCAAATAGCAAAGCATTTTAAATTTCTTTTAAATTTTGTCATATTTTTCATATTTTTCCCCTCCTATGTTATTTTGCGCAAATTAACTCACCGGAATAAGCATTTAGATATAGGTAACTGTGATTTCCATCTCCAGAAACTCTAAGTCTCCAGGCCGGAAGCATATAGCTTTGTGTTTTGTTAAAGGGCGCCGAATAGTAGACGGGCTCAATAGCATCTATTTTAATGGTTGAAAATCCCTTTATCATTCCGTAAATATTTGCCGCCGACTTATCCAATGCTTTTTTAATCGGCATAAACTTTTTAACCTCTCCGCTTTTGCCCACAACCTCTCTCCACAATCTAGAATAATACGTCACCCCATCTGATGCAACTTCGACCACAATTGCATCTCCGGGCACCCCGGAAATGGGAATTTCATTAAAAGCGTGATTGTATGTAAAAGTGTATGACAATACCTCTTCTTTTCCGGTTTCCAAATCTTCCTGAATTGTTTTTCCTGTATCGGCAAGAAAAGCGTCTTCGGGTAGCGTGCCGTGTTCTTCTATAAAACCTTTTGCAATTCTTAATGCTTCTTCTTCACTCATGCCAACTGTTTTAATGGGGGATTGCCTCTGATATTTTATCGCCCCTGATGGGAAGCACTCAATTACATACGAATCATCAACGTACCTTTTAACACCATTTTCTATTGTGCAAGTAGGCAGATTGCCCTGCCCCCGAAGCGGGCGGGCAAACCACTGTTTCAACTCCTTTTCGCTTACAACTTCCGGCTTAACGTTTATGGGCGATAACTCGGGAGGCTCCTCCGGAACATACGCATCGACTTCCAACCCTAGATAGGATGCCTCAAGCTGAGCGGACTTTAAATCAGTATTAAGAAGCACCGCTGCCGGGCCACCATCATAATACCACCGATAAATGTCCGTATTGCTTAAGGAGTCAGCAGTAGCCCCAGTCTTTACTCCATGCAAATAATCTCCTATGTTGCTCAAATGTCCAATGATTGCCCAGATAAATAAATCATTATCTTGGTTTGCCCACCGATAGCAATCATATAAAGTGTTGTTGGGAACATAATCGAAAAATCTGCTGATAATTAAATTATCCGTAGGATCATACGATACATCTCGATAACCATAAATGGCATGCGCTCTGGGATAATCACATAAAGTATATTTCCAGCGGGCATCCCTAAGTGTATGACAGCAAGCAAATATCGCCCACTCAATATCTCTATTCCATGTGTTGTCCACATCCCAGTAGAGGATGCTGTCGGGTGGATGCGGCCAGAGAGGCCGCCAGTTTGTTAAGCAACAGCAACCATATTTTGAATTTACGTTCCTATCCCATTCGCCGTGGCCGGTAAAATACATGATATCGCTGGGCGCGGCATAGCTAAAACTCAATTCCCCTACTTGCGTGTTGTATCCCTCCATATATTTTAGCCAACCTCGGGCAAGCATCTTATCTCTAAAAATATACGCATCATCGTTGTTGAGGTTATCTAAGTACTGGTAAGTATCTACTCCCATTACAGAAAATTCATAGGGAGGCGCTTCAGCAAACACAGACGATGGCAGAAAAAATATAAATGCTAACCCCAAAACAAACAAGCGATAAAAACTATTTTTAAGCATTTCAACACACCTTTCCCGTTTAACGGCTTTAACCTTTTGTTACCTCTCTCTTTCAAATTCCTTGTGTTTGCTTTTAATAATTAGTTACTCTCTCTCTCTGGATTCCTTCTTTTTTGTGAAAATTTCTTAAATATTTTTGAAATAACCAACAAACGCTCAATTCGCCCACGATAAAAAGATCAAAACTTACTCTGAGGTTAATTTTTACTCGCCCCGCGGCCGGTGGCTTTTCTGCCCGCCGGCAGGCCGGATAAACCGGTGGTTTATAGCATTAACAAAGAAGGACTTTTCGCCTCCACATTGAATCCAATTTAAAAAGCTTAAAGGAGCATCTATATGAAGTTCAATAAAGCAAAAATTATTGTAAACCCGGCCTCCAATCACGGTGAAACCAGAAAGATTTTTGATAAGGTCAAAGATTTTTTTGAAGAAAAAATCGACTTCAGCTTGGAGTTAACTGAAAAACCCAAACAGGCCATCGATATGGCAAAAAAACTCGCTGGCTATGACCTCGTCGTAGCCGTGGGCGGAGACGGAACCATTTTTGAAATAGTCAACGGCCTAGCATTAAGCAACAACCGTAAAACTGCTTTGGGAATAATCCCCATGGGCTCGGGCAACGATTTGGCTAAAACCTTGCGGATACCAAAAAATATCACAAGCGCGTGCGACGAAATTCTAAACGGTCGCGCCAAAATGATAGATCTCGGCTTGGTAAACGGCGTATATTACGCGAACTCTTTCAGTGTCGGCCTTGACGCTCAAGTGGCTCATACGGCAAACGAAATTAAAGACGAAGTTAAAAAGTCGGGGGTCTCTCTTTATTTAACCGCTCTATTCAAAGTACTTTCCAAAAACTACCGCCCTTTCGAAACCTCAATAAAAATTAATGAAGGAGACTTCTTTACACAAAATATCGTTTTAATCACGGCAAATAACGGTGTAAGCTACGGTGGAGGATTTAAAATTACGCCAAAAGCTCAAAACGATGATGGTTTTTTAAACATTTGCCTCGTTGATGAGCTCCCAGCATGGAAAGTTGTTCCGCGCTTGCCTTTCGTAATTACTGGAACCCACGAATGGATGAAATATATTCACACTTTCCGGGCGAAAAAAATTATCTTAAGATCCGAAGATGCTCTGCCCGCTCAGCTTGACGGAGAATTGATAGCAAGCAACAACTTCCTAATCGAATTGGTTCCAAGAGCCCTCAAAGTTATCGTGCCGAAGGAGAATTAAAAAATGATTTCGTGGTACATAATTTTTGGGGTTGCAAGCTATTTAATCGGCTCTATCCCGTTCGCCTACATCTTGGTCAAGAAGATTTCGCAAAAAGATATAACCAAATATGGCACGGGCAACATCGGGGCGATGAACGTAAAAAGATCGACTGGTTCCTGGGGCTGGTTCGCGCTCGACGTTCTGCTCGACAGCAGTAAGGGAATTGTACCCGTCGTATCAGCAAAAGTTTTAGCTCCGCTTATAGGATTGAATATTACTTTAACATGTTACATTGCAATCTTATTTGCAGTTTTGGGTCATAATTACTCAATTTATATGTTGCCCATTAAGGGCAGGATAATGGGGGGTAAGGGTCTTGCCACTAGCGGTGGCGCCATGCTGGCTTATAATTGGACATTTCCCGCCGTAGCTCTCGCCATAGCCCTCTCGGTCATATTTATTACGAAGTACCTTCTCGCGGGGCAAATTGTAGTTACAATGGTTATGCCGATATATGTGTGGCTTGCTTCCCCTAAAGATTTTTGGCTTGTGGCCTTGATTTGCCTGATTATTTTCATCAAGCACGCGCCGCGGCTTCCCGGATTACTCGTTGGCAAAGAGCCAAAATGGAATGTTAAAGATTATCGTCAAGCACAAGGATAGGAATCAATCTTTCTTCTAATGCGCCATCGCATATTAAACTGTTTATTTGATGCCGCAAGATTCGGCCATCTTTTTAACTACATCGCTCGCAGCCAAAACCCCTATCGGTCTATGCAGAGGCGGCTCGCTCATAATAACCAAATGGTGAATGTGCTTCTCCAGCATAATGACCATAGCCGCAGAAATTGGGGCATTGGGGTCTACGATAATGACATTTCCTTCGAGAACATCTTCAGCGGTTAAGCTTTTAATCTCTCTTCCATAAAATTTAGTTAAATCCAAATCGGAAATTACGCCGCAAGCTTCGCCTGCTTCATCAAGCACTACAACACAATGAACAGCATTATCAACCATCGATTGAGCCACTTCGCATATCGACACTCCAACATTACAGGTCACTACCCCTAAATGCATAAGATCCCTTACCAATAAATCGGCCATTCCTTCTCCTTCTTTTTGTGAAAAAATTAATTTTTCTATGTTCATTTTAACTCCAATAATACGAAATGTCATCAAAAAAAACAGCTTTAAGAAAACCTCTCAAACTTGACAAAAAAGGAAAGGGGTCATAATTTAATTTTAAGGAGTGAGTTTAATGAAACCCATGAGATGTCAAATGTGCCATTTTGTATTCAATATATCGGAAGAGGAGCCGGGGGAGAAACCAAAATGTCCCCGCTGTAATAGCCCGGATGTAAAAGAAATATTAGATAGGTTGTCTCAGTTGTTTGACAACCTTCGATGCGGAACCAATAAAAAAACCGCTTGATAAACCCTCCGCGAACAGGTTGTTCGCAAACATCTGCCTTAAAATACTACCTTGTTTTCGAAATTATCTGCTGGCTAGGCAGGTAAAAGAGAAAAGGGCTATAATAATATATTAATTGTCGCTCGAAATTACACAATTTAGGAGAAAAGCTTGAAACCGATTTATGTTCTGGATACAAACGTACTTTTGGACGAACCCAACATCATATATTCTTTTCCCGATGCCGAGATAGTCATCTCTGAAACCGTGCTTTCAGAGATAGACAAGCTGAAAACGACCAAGGCGAGTACCGATTTAAAGTACCATGGTCGGGAGATTTCGCGGGCACTCTTTGAACTTTCAAAAAAAGGAAAACTCCGCGAAGGTATTCGAATAGATAATGGCGCCGTAATCAAGATAGCAACCTTTGATTCTTCTGGGGAGGTACCAAAGTCTCTCAATTTAAAAAACACAGATGATCGCATACTGGCCCTAACATTCCAGATCCATAAGAAGAACCCCAAGAACTTAACCCTTGTTACCAGCGATCTCAACATGCTTCTAAAAGCTCAGACACTGGGCATAAACATCCAATATAAAGAAGGACAACCCGCAAAAGGTTTTCAGTTTTTTAGAAAAACTACATGGAAAAAAAACGTACCTTGGTTTCTGACCATTTTTTTGGTTTTGGTGATATCCGGGGGGATTGTTTTTTATTTTCAAGCATACGTTCCGTCCAAAGAAACACCCGCAGATATTTCATCTGAAATAATGGTTCAGCAGAAAATCTACGAAGACCAGAAAAACGAATATCTCAAAGCGCTGGAAAATGACCCCAACGACCTTCAGGCGCTAGTAGGTCTTGGAAATCTCTATTTCGATACCAAACAACATCAACTGGCGATAAACATGTACCAAAGAGCTTTGGAGATAAGGCCGTCTGACACAAACATTAAAACGGATCTCGGTATAGCATATTTTTATCTAGGCATGAATGACGCTGCTGTTCGAGAATTCCAAGCGGTCATAGAAATAGATCCTAATCATCCGAATGCACATTTCAACATGGGTATCGTTCTTTGGAGGGGTAAAAGCGACTTAAATAACGCCGTCAAAGAGTTCGAAAAGTATTTGGAGCTTCGCCCGGAAGGCCCGTCAGCTGAAGAAGCAAAACAAAATATTGCCCAGATAAACGCGGCTCTTAAAAAAAGCGAGGGCGAAAGTGAATAATTTAAATGAATTTTACGATTTAATAATCGCAGGCGGCGGTCCAGCGGGAATAACCGCAGGAATATATGCCGCTCGGGCAAGATTAAAAACCGTGCTTCTAGAGAGAGGCTTGCCAGGCGGGCAGATAGCAACGACGGAGTTCTTAGAGAATTATCCTGGATTTCCCGAGGGACTGAAAAGCCAAGAATTCATCAAGAAAATTACGATGCAGGCAAGTCGATTTGGGTTGGAAATTTTTACTTTATCGGAAATGACTTACTTAAAAGAAGCCATGGGAGGATTCGAGGTAGCCCTCGGTGAGAAAAGGTATCTGTCACGAGCCATCATTTTGGCCACGGGGGCGTCTCCGTTAAGATTAAACATCCCTGGCGAAAAAGAACTTACCGGAAGAGGTGTTTCTTATTGTGCCACATGTGACGGCGCATTTTTTAAGGATAAAGTGGTTGCCGTCGCGGGGGGAGGAAATGCCGCTATCGAGGAGGCCCTTTTTTTAACCCGGTTTGCTTCAAAGATTTTTATAATTCATAGACGAGACCAACTTAGGGCGGATAAGATTCTTCAGGAAAAAATCTTTAAAAATGGAAAAGTCGAATTGATTTTAGATTCCGAGATTATAAAGATTTTCGGTGAATCTAAAGTAGAGGGCTGTGTCGTCCGAAACAAGAAAAGTGGACACGAAAACAGAATGGCTATTAACGGGATTTTTATCTACATTGGGAGTATCCCAAACACAAATTTTTTGGAAGATATTTTAAAATTGGACGAAAAAGGATATATTATAACCAATGATGAGTTGCAAACTTCACTCCCGGGTGTTTTTGCAGCAGGCGACGTGAGAAAAAATAAGGCAAAACAAGTGGCCATTGCTGTGGGGGAAGGTGCGCTGGCAAGCATATCGGCTCAGAAATACCTCGAAGCAATATAGAAAAGAAAAGCCACATCTAAAGGAAGGAGGACAAACGTGAGCAGCGAGAATATAATCAACCTAAATAAAGACAACTTCAACAAGGAGGTTATCGAGACAGAGGGCCCCGTCTTGGTCGACTTTTGGGCTGCCTGGTGTGGCCCTTGTAGAACAATAGCTCCAATCCTTGAAGAGTTGGCCTCCGAGTATGGCGGAAAAATTAAAGTATGTAAGCTCAACGTGGATGAAGATCAAGAAACGGCTGGAAAATATGAGATTATGAGCATACCGACGATGGTTTTATTCGAAAGCGGCGAAGTCAAGAAGAAACTAATTGGGGCGATACCAAAGAAAAGTTTAGTCGAGGAACTGGCCGAATGGTTAAAATAAACTCATGATTATAGCCGTAATAGATGGTATGGGCGGAAGCATAGGGCATGAAATAGTGAAGCGTCTCCGTGAAAATTTACCTGAAGAAATTGAAATAATCGTCTTGGGAACAAACGCTGTGGCCACGAGCAACATGCTTAAACCCGGAGCCAACCGCGGAGCAAGCGGTGAGAATGCGCTAAAGGTTTCCCTTAAAAAGATAGATATTATAATCGGCCCAATCTCCATTATAATCCCAAATTCATTTATGGGAGAAATGACTCCAAAAATGGCCGAGTTCGTCGCGGGATCCAACGCAGAAAAAATTCTGTTACCCATCTCGCATCCCCAAATAAACCTGGTCGGCGTTGAACAAGCGCCTCTCCCCCACTTGATGGAAGAGGCAATAAAAATGATAAGAAAAAAACTTGGCTTAAAGGAGGAGCAATAGATGTGTGAAGCAAAAGTCTACATAGAAAAAAAAGACGGTAATCTGGAAGAATTGATGGAAAATGTCATAACTATCAAACCGGAAGACGACAAACTGCATCTCGTTGACCTTTTCGGTGAACAAAAATATGTCAACGCGCGTTTCAAAGAGATAAAACTTCTGGACCACCAAGTAATCTTAACGGAAAAATAATAACTGGCGGTGTAAAAAATGTGTGAAAACGGAATGAATTATACTCAATTAAAGCTTGTTTTTCATCAAATGATTGTAACGAGTGAGCTGCTCGAAAAAAATCTTACTCAATGGAAAAACTTAATGGATTCCGCTAGAAGCGAGCATTTATGTCAACTGCTAGAAGACTCCATCAAGAAAACATCGGAAGCTGCAAGCTCGTTAAAGGGTGTGTTTTCTGAGATAAACCGTCTTTCAGATGAACATCATCACGAAAGTGAAGTAACTATAACTAAGATTTAGGAATGGTTTTTGAAACAAGGCAAAAGTTCCCTCTTGCAGATGAGCCTGGCAAAGATAAAATTTTACGTAAACACCTAAATTAAAAAGTGGCCCTCTTTACAACAAACTCACAAACCTTATCGCCTTTGGCGCGACATTTGGTTTCAACCGATTCAAACGTGTTTAACCCATTAGGAAATTCCCGTCCGTAAACCAAATCCATCAATCCCGCCGCAAGGCCAGTTAATGTATAGCACTGGGGTTTGCTTGACTTCCCATACAGCTCAAGATACCCATCTGCTTCAAAGGAGTTGTGCGTCACATACACAAAGCGTTCGCCCGGGATAAGTTCTTTGACCTTTAATTTGCCCACCCCAAAAACATTACAGAGGGCGACAAGCGCATAGAGCATATCTTCATCGGTTTCAATCATGGGACCCATTAAAGCTTCCCAGTCAGGGGAATCGACAAACCCCCTGAAAGTAAAGTAACCGCATTCCTGAACAGCATTCGCCAGCAAAGCTCCCGCCGCCTTTTGAAGACGAGGAGCCAGCGCCTTTTGAAAGCGGAAAAACATCTTATTGGAAAAATCAGCATAAGTTTGAGTAAGGTATGTTCCAAAGAAGGATATCAATCCTCTTTCGTCCCCTATCAAATCCGCTTTGGAGAGCTGCTCAATTATAAATTCTTCATCAATGGCCACTTTATATTCTCCTAACCTCAAATCTGCAGATTCTATCTCCCATAGAAATACAATCGAATTCTTTTACTTCATAACTACCAAGTGGTTTATCAAAGATAACTGAAATAACCCCAGCAATGTAACCTTTGGTAAAGTAGCAACTGGGGGATGATCTCTTCCCCCATCTCTTTTTCCAGGTGAGCGCGAAATGGGAAACCGGCGCAATCACTTTCGCCCCCTCTTCGCCAACATCGCTAAATTCTATCAAGCCAAAACCAAGCGTTCTATACATATCCTCAGCGACGCTTATTTTGTCCTTTAAGTTCTTGACCTCGGGGTGTTTCTTTAGGTACTTCTCGAGGGATTCCTTGTTTACGTCTTCCGCCACTTCTTCGAAAATTTTCAGCCCATCGACATAACCAAATGATTCCATGGTTTTTAGGATAAGCGTATTATAATATTGACAGTGGCCAATTGCCGCTTTTCCGCCAATCTTCATAATATTATTGTCTTTGTCGAATTCGCGCTCAAAGATGTATTTCATTTAATATCACTATTCCAAGCTAAAGAAGGGTTTTTCTCCTATATTCTTTAAAATAAGGGGGTTGGAAGTCTTGTTGCAACTCGACTTGGTCACTTGAAGCTGATGATAATTGTCTTCAAGCCATGATTCTATAACTGTGCTGGCATTTTGGTTAAGAAACCCGATCATTGATTCAGAGACGGAGTTTAAATTACAGAACAACAAAACTAAGTTCCCATGAGCACGCAAAAGAGCAATCTGTTTTGCCAGCCAGTCCTTCGTAAACTCCTCCCCAAATTTCAAGATTAAACTATCCACATCTTTGGCAACCAGCCATGCAAAAGGAGAATCAACCATCTCTTTATTTATTTCCCTAAATACTTTTACAAACTCCGTTGGCTCAAGCTGGCCCACGTTGATTACGTTGATTTTAAGCTCTTCGGGAACCGCCCTCTGATAAAAATCAACACCGATTAACTTATCTTTTTTTGCCAACGCAAACATATCCACTCCGTACATCTTTAAGACCTTGGGCAAATCCATAAAGCAATAGGGAGAGCAGGGAGAGATACACAACCCTTCACCGCGTCCAACAGCTTCAGAAATCAAACTGCCTACAATCTCACGGGTGCCTGCTAAACCATCGGATCCCAAAAGAACAACGTCCCCCGACGAAAGCCCTCCACCCAGCGCTTCATCTAAAACCGGCGCCCCCGTGGAAAAAACCTGTGCAAGCGGCATCGGGCAAAACGATGACATCGATTTATCGGGCAAAACATTTATACCTCTATTGGTCAAACGAAATATCCGTTTCCCAAGCGTGTGATTGCAGCCCCTCGCCTTCTTCACTTCAATATAGCGATTTTTCGTCACGCCAGCTTCTTTGTAAGACAAATTAAACACGGCATCAAAGAGATATTCCTCAAACGGCAATTCCTCCTGCTCAACCTCTTTGATGAAAAAGGTGGTTACGTTTTGTCTTTTCAGCGCGTTGCAAAAACCGAAAATTACCTTCCGTTTCTCCGCCTTACCGAGAGTAATGTTTTGAAAATGAGTAACGCTGTCGATAACTACCCGCTGGACATTAAGATCAAAAAATATTTTCTCAACCCAGCTCCCGACCACCTTAATGTCCTGCTCAAAAACTTCGGGCGATGTGAAGATGATTTTTAACTTTCCCTCTTTTTCAAGTTTTTTTAAGTCCCACCCGAAATTTAAAGCATCCCTGTAGAGGTCTTGGGGAAATTGTTCGAAGGTAACATATAGTCCATTCTGATTATATTTCTTGATGCCCTCATAAATATACTGCATGCCCAGCAATGTTTTACAGCTCCCGGGAGGCCCTTCAACCAAAACTCCGCTTCGTTCAGGTATCCCCCCCGAAAGAATTTGATCAAGCCCCTCAATCCCCGTCTCTAAAAAATTCATTTTTAAGCGCCCCTCCTAAAATCAATAAAATCTCCGATGGTTAACTTAAAAACCACTCGAAAACAAATTCTCACAGGAAGTTTTTCTTTATTCCACGTTATTATACACTAATAGTTATCGGCTTATCCAAATAAAACTTGAGCACAAACCAGATTTTGATTTCTTGCTAGAGCTTGAACAATGAAATATGATTAATTTATAGAATAATAGCCCAGTTGTTTAACGACAATTTTTCTAAAAAAGAGGAAACGGGGATGAACACAATTTCCAAAATCCGCAAAAGAGATGGAAAAATCGTCAATTTTGAAAAAAACAAAATAGCTGTCGCTATTTACAGGGCCACTGCCGCAGCAGGCGAGCCCAACAAAAAATTCGCCAACGAGCTGGCTGGTGAGGTAGTTAAGGTCTTGGAAAAAGAATTAAAACCCGACACAATCCCCACCGTCGAAGATGTCCAAGACATCGTTGAGCAAATTTTAATTAAAACAAACCTTCCAAAGGTGGCAAAAACTTACATAGTTTACCGTCAAAAAAGAACGGAGATAAGAGACATAAAAACGATGCTGGGTATTCAAAATGAGTTGAAACTTACGGTCAATGCCGCCAAAGTTCTCCAGAAAAGATACCTTTTGAAGGACGATAAAAACAGGGCAATCGAAACTCCGAAAGGACTCTTTGCAAGGGTTGCTGAAACAATTGCAAGAATAGACAAGGAGTATAACCCGAATGTGGACTTGGAACCCCTTCAAGAGTCATTTTATCAAATGATGGTAAATCTTGAATTTATCCCCAACTCCCCTACACTCATGAACGCGGGAACAGAAATAGGCCAGCTCTCAGCATGTTTTGTGCTTCCCGTCGGGGACTCAATAAAAGAAATTTTTGATGCCGTAAAACATATGGCCTTAATACACAAAAGCGGAGGCGGAACCGGCTTCTCTTTCTCCAAAATCAGACCAAAAGGCGATGTGGTCAAAACGACCAAGGGCATCGCTTCGGGGCCCCTCTCGTTTATGCGCGCCTTCGACGTGGCAACCGAAGTTATAAAACAGGGCGGGAGGAGGAGAGGGGCAAACATGGGCATACTTCGCGTCGACCATCCTGATATCCTCGACTTCATAATCGTAAAAGAACGGGAAGGAAGCTTCGCCAATTTCAATCTCTCAGTTGCAGTTACCGACCAGTTTATGGAAGCAGTTAAAAAAGATGAGAATTATGAACTCATAAATCCACGCAACAAAGAGGTTGTTAGGCGGCTTCGCGCTAAACACGTATTCGACCAGATAACATTCTCCGCTTGGAAGACGGGTGATCCAGGAATAATATTCATTGATGAAATCAACCGACACAACCAGACCCCAAAGCTGGGCGAAATCGAAAGCACCAACCCCTGTGGCGAACAAACACTCCTTCCTTACGAAAGCTGCAACCTTGGCTCGATAAACTTATCTAAAATGGTCACGGGCGGCGAAATCGATTGGAAAAAACTTAAGGACATTGCCCGAAAAGCAATTCATTTTCTCGATAACGTGATAGACGCGAACAAGTTCCCGTTGCCCGAAATAGAGAAAATAACCAAAGGCAACAGAAAAATTGGTTTGGGAGTCATGGGTTTCGCAGATATGCTCATTCAGCTCGGTATCCCCTATTCATCAAAAAAAGCTCTGGGTGTTGCCGAAAAGGTGATGGCGTTTATTTCTAAAGAGTCGAGAAAAAAATCGGTGGATTTGGGGAGAGAAAGGGGTTCATTCCCCAATTTCAAAGACAGTGTTTGGGATAAATACGGCTACAAAGCAATGCGAAACGCAACTACAACAACCATAGCCCCCACGGGAACAATAAGTATAATTGCCGGGACTTCCAGCGGAATCGAACCACTCTTCGCGGTGTCGTTTGTGCGAAACGTAATGGAGGGGGTCAAGATGTTTGAGTCTAATCCGTTCTTCGAAGATACGGCGAGAAAAAGGGGTTTTTACAGCAAGGAACTTATGGGAAAAATTTCGAGGTCGGGGGCGATTAAGCAAATTAAGGAAATCCCGGAAGATATTAAATCGCTCTTTGTGACCGCCTTCGATATCCCCCCTGAACACCACGTCAAGATGCAGGCCGTGTTCCAAAAATACACCGACAACGCCGTCTCAAAAACGGTAAATTTGCCCGAAGAGGCGTCGCAAGATGATATAAAAAAGATATATGAGCTGGCCTACAAGCTCAAGTGCAAGGGCATCACAACCTACCGCTATGGGAGCAAAAAAGATCAGGTCTTATGCTTTAACGAGCCCCCAGGGCTCGCCGAGGAACCAAATTTCACCGTTGCCGATTCGGAATTTACGGGGGAGTGCAGAGACTGTACCGTTTAACCGATTTAAAAGCGGATATACTTAAGGTATTTCATCGATTATAATAAGTTTTCAAACTATACAAAGGAATGTTCCAATAAAATGAAAATCTTTATAGTTTGCCCCGACAAATGGATACCAAAAGAGGTCGCACCCTTCTGCTCGGCATTTGATAACACTTACGCAAAAAAATTGATTAATCACCTAACAAATGCTTCTTTCGTTTGTACGGGATGTGGAGATGAATGCGTTAATTGCCGAAGAGAATATAACATCAACTTTTCCGGAAATATCGTGGGGGTACATAAGCTTCCGGCGGAGCTCCTTTATTACATAGATGAGCCTGAAAAATATCTTCCCAAAGAGTTTCCTCCCCACGACATAATGATCGCCGTAAATGTTCATGAAGATATCCTGCTCGTACTGCCGAAAGCAGTGAAAGCGGCTGGGGCAAAGGGACTAATTGTGCCGGCAGAACACCCCGATTGGCTGAGCCGATGGGCAAGAAACAAAACAAAACAAATCTGCGCCAACCTGGATATAGAATGCGCCTTTCCAAAACCTTTTTGCTCGCTCGAAAAAAGCGAAGGACATCCAAACATAAACAAATTTATCGATTATTTCCACGTTGGAAGACCAAAGCTAGAAATTGAAGCAGAGGATGGCATCATTGTGAAGACAAAGGTGCTTACAAGCGCTCCCTGTGGGGCAACATACTTTGTCGCCCATAAGCTCATCGGAAGAAGATTGGATGAAAACATCGATGCGGTGGTGGCAAAATACTGGCATAGCTATCCATGCATAGCAAGCATGAAGATGGACCCTGAACTCGGGGATACAATCCTTCACAAGGGCGGATACATTCACTATGACATCGTCCATGAAGCTCTTAAAAATCTCAAAACAACCGGGTGAAAAAAACTGG
>DSBK01000054.1 GCA_011046085.1 Actinomycetota bacterium | reverse complement strand
TATAAATGCAAATTTAAAAAGCTTTTTATAACCTCAAATTTTAAGTTTCCAATCTTCAATTTCCAATTCAACATTTGTAGAATGTTGTTAAGCCACCCCTCCAGAAATCTATCAAATTGTAAAATGAAAGTTGTAAATATTAAATTGTAAAAACTTTATAAAGATAAAGGATTTGTGCTCTTATATCAACCATCAATATTAACTAACCTTCTTGCCCTATCGCCACTTCGCAAGCAAAAATACTTAATAGGTACCAAAACAAGTTTATTATAACAAAAAACGCCACTCAATTGCTGCTATCTCCTTAGTCCTTGACGTCTAAAAATTTGTGGTCGAAAATAAGCGAGGGATTAATTTAGGAGTGAAGAATGGTAAAGATTAAAGATTATATTGAAGTTACAAAGCCTCGTTCGGTGTTGCTCTTAGTTTTTACCGCATTGGCGGCAGCGTTTGTCGCGATTAAGAGCTATCCGGTGGGCTCGTGGACTCTTGCCATAACAACCATTGCCCTGATATTGGGAACAGGAGGCACTAATGCTCTTACCTGTTACATTGATAGAGATATCGATGCAAAAATGGCTCGCACTAAAAATCGCCCGATTCCAAGCGGAAGGATTGAGCCCAAAAAAGCCCTGATATACAGCTTAATCTTAATTTTTATTGGCACGGCGCTGGTTTATTTTCTTCACCCTCTCGCGGCCCTCTTCATGCTTTTGGGAGTAGCTGACTCCGCATTGGTTTATAATGCCATAGCCAAACGCCGTAGCCCTCTAAATATAATTCTTGGCGCCCCCGCGGGGGGGATGCCCGTGTTCGTTGCTTGGAGCGCAATTGCGGGTAAGGTGGAACTTGTTCCCGTTATGATGGCCTTGTTAATAATTTTTTGGACACCAATTCACATCTGGAGTTTAGCTCTCTATTTTTCCGACGATTACAAGAAGGTAAGGGTGCCGATGCTTCCAATTGTTACTGGACATGAGACAACAATTAGGTGGATTGCGCTTTTCGCGTTGGCACTGGTGGTCTTCTCGTTCTTTTTAATACCGAGCTTTGGGAAAATCTATCTGACTGTATCTATAGCAATCGGCATAGTAATAGTTATATTGAGCATTCGTCTTCTCTTTAAACCAACAAAGAAAATGAGCTGGCAATTATTTAAATTCTCAAGCCCCTATCTTTTTCTAATATTTCTGGCGATGATTCTGGATTATTGGATTTAATCAACAAATCTCCTTGAGCAAATCCGGGCGAACGAAGAGAAAAATAGACATAAACAAACACACTAACGCTCCTATGCTTACAGCTACCGGTGCCGTTAAAAACTGTGCAATCGAACCAAAAACAATGCTTCCGATGGGGAAAAACCCCATAAATATCCAGACAAATATCCCCATTACCCTTCCTCGGACCTCGTTGGGCACGGCCGACTGTATGGAAGTGTTTATCGATGACGCGGTAGTTAAAAAAGCTGCTCCGACCATGACCAAAAGAATTAACGAAAGCAAATAATTTTTCGAGAAAGCAAACGCCATTAAAAAAAGTCCGAACATCAAAAGCCCAGTTTTTATCAAATTTTCCTTCTTGGCAACCGAGGCAACATATGCAACAGTAAGAGCTCCAAGCAGAGCCCCCAACCCGTTTGCTGCAAGCAGAAACGCATTGCCTCTCGCTCCCACCTTTAATATGTCTCCCGCAAAGACAGGCATAAGCACAGAAAAAGGCATCCCGAAAACCGTCAAAACTGCCATGATGAGCAAAAGCATGGCGATTGTCGGATGATTCCTTGCGTAACAGATGCCCCCAACAATGTGTTCCCAAACATTTTCTAAATCATGTTTTTGGGGAACAACATGGGTCTGCATTAGAAAAAGAGCGACTATGACGGTGAGAAAGCTTACACCGTTTACATAAAAACAGGCAGCGACCCCCCAGATGCTAAGAATCAATCCGGCAAAGAAAGGGCCGATTAAGCGCGCCGTGTTAAATTGAGCGGAATTTAAGGCTATGGCATTCAACAGATCTTTTCGTGGGACTAGATCGGAGATGATGGCCTGCCACGCTGGAAAACTAAAAGCCAAAGCAATCCCCGCGCCAAAGTTTAGAAGAGCTACATTAAATATCGTTGCTACTTTGGCAGAAGTTATAACGCCCAAAACGATAGCGAAAACCACAAGAATTCCCTGTGACCAGAGGATTAAAACTCTTCGGTTTAACCTATCTGCCACCGCCCCGGCAAAGAGCGCAAAAAGCAAGATGGGCAAATTGCCGGCAAAAGTGATAAGGCCTAAATAAAAAGAAGACCCTGTAAGCTCATAAACCAACCATCCCAAGGCGACCATTTGAATCCATGTGCCAACATTAGAAATCAGAGCTCCAACAAAAAAATAACGGAAGTCACGATGAGAGAGTGAGGCAAAAAGTCTTTTTAATCCCTTCGTGGTAAGAACAACCATTTTCGATTTTGGACACGCGGTTTCGGCTTCGAGAAGTTCAATCTGCGAAGAGCTAACCGTCTTTTCTTCGTTCATCTTGTCTTTCATTTTTTTATCCTTAAATAAAAAAGACCATTACCTGTAAATGGTTTTAATAAATTACTGCAAAGAGGTTCTTTGCTTTACAGATAGGCACCTATTCAATAAGAGATGCCTCGTTGGGACTTATCCCTTTTATCTCTAAAATCCTATCAACACGAAAGTTCCGATGATCTTTGCGCTTTAAACAATACGCCCAAATCCCAATGAAGGCTTTCCTTTTATATTCCATCTCGCCAACACTTTCCGGCTTAATTATCCGCTTTGATTTTTCATCCTTGGATCTCAGATAGGTAATCTCCAGAAGTGAATCGTTATTAATAGCCCTCTCGATTAGCTCTATTTTTTCGTCAATGGGCATTTGTTTTTCTGAAAGCTCATACTGATATTCGGTGACAAATTTCACCACTCGCCAGTCCGTCCAAATGTTCGACTTCTTAATTTTCTTTTTCAAAAAAACCCCATCAAGACTCCGACATCGAGAAATGGCCACATACAATTGTCCCGGCGTAAACGTGCCTCTGCCGATATCGATTACCACATCATCAAACGTCTTGCCCTGGCTCTTATGGATGGTTATTGCCCAGGCAAGCTTAACGGGATGCTGCCTAAAGGTGCCCATGGTTTCCGCGCCCACGGACTGTGTTTCCTCGTTCCAGAAAAAATTGTAAATTTTCCAAGTAAAGGGAGCTAACTCCTCAGTTTTTCCATCCGGAAGCTCAACCGCTAGACGATCTTTCTTTAGTTCATTAACGGTGGCAATTGTTCCGTTGACCCAGCGGCCCGCCGGATCATTGTTGAGAAGCATCACCTGTGCTCTCTTCTTGAGTTTAAGTACTCTTTCGGCCGGGAAATGTTTTTCATCAAACTTCCCCTCAATCTCAGCTTCAAAAATATGCGGTTTGCCGCGAAGCTGGGCCAATTCCGCCTCATTTCGCTCATCGGCCATCGCATTGGTTGTGGTCAGGTAAATGGCGTCACCCGGCAAATTGTCTTCACTTTCAAAATATCGTTTGTTAATTATTTCAACATCTTCATCGGTAACAGTCTTGTTGCGAATTTTATTTAAGAGCTCTATAAACCTTTCATCCGTCTGACGATAAATCTTCTCAAGCTCCAAATATTCGACGTTTATACCATCAAAAACTTTCGCGTCAAAAAAGTACTCGCTTTTGTAATGATTCCTAAAAACCTCCCGCTCGCGCCCGACCACAACAGGTGGAATCTGATAAAGGTCCCCTATGAAAATCATTTGGGTGCCTCCAAAGGGCGCTCCTGAAATCTTGCCGTTGATTCTTAGAAACTGATCGACACAATCTAAAAGATCGGCTCTTACCATGGACACTTCATCAATCACAATCGCGTCAAGCTTTTTATAAACCCCAGACGTTTTCTTCTTTGCTTTTTTTTTAACTTGCTCAACCGTTACGTCCGGTTTAAAACCAAAAAACGAGTGAATGGTCTGGCCAAAAACATTCACAGCCGCCACACCTGTTGGCGCTAAAACCACAATGTTTTTTTTGGTGTTTGACCGAAAATAATCGAGCAGCGTCGATTTTCCGGTCCCCGCCCGGCCGGTAATAAAAATGTTCTTATTGTTCTCTTCCATCAGTTTAAGGGCTTGCTTAAAAAGAGGATTTAATTCAATCATTTATGGATCTTTCCATTTAACTTTTCTCTCATGTTGCAGCATCTATCTAGCTTTTTTCTCTTTTGTTTTGCCTGCCAAAAATCCAACAAGCGCGCCGATTGCCGCATAGAAAATTATTTGGAGAAAAAGAACGCTGAATTGTGTGCCTGGATACTTTTCTAACACCCCGCCAAAGACATGAGACATTGGAATTAGAATTATTATCTCAAAAGGCAGCCAGATGGCCAGAGAAACAAAACTAAGAAATCCCAGGAATGGCACGGAAAATGCAATGAGACTTAAAACCCACGTAAATAAAACAACTGACCCGCCAATTATGGCGCCTTTAGTTACGCTTTGCTTCATCTGGGCCTCCTTTCAAATCGCCTCTATAATAGAAATCGCGAGCCATGGTAACAACATAAACAACGCAATCCAAGCAACAACCGCTATAAGTACCCAAATCTAGCCCTCGGACATCCACCCGCCCTTGTCTTTGAAGCAAAAATAAAGAACGAGCACTATGAGAAAACGACTAGAAATTCAATCAACTTAATTCACCCATAAAATTATACATTTAAATGGATCTTTTATTTCAATCTAATTGGGTTTGGTGGTTGACCTGTTGATTGGTTTGCTAGTTTCTTTATGCTCCATATTCTATCCGCTAAGTTGCTGCTTATTTTTAGTTTTGCTGATGGCCGGAGGCGAGACTGTTGAATTTTGTCATTGCGAGTGACCAAAGGGAGCGTGGCCCGCATCGGGCTTCGGCTTCGCCTCGCAATGACGCGAAAAAGCGCTTATTTGGCTATTATTCAACAGTCTCGAGGCTGGCGACTGGGAGCTGTTGCTATTCTATCCTCTCAATCCCACCCATATAGGGTCTAAGAACTTCGGGGATAGTCACGCTTCCATTTTTTTGCTGGTAATTTTCCAGAATAGCCGCAAGCGTTCTTCCTATTGCAAGACCTGAGCCGTTTAAGGTGTGGATAAGTCTTACTTTTTTGTTTTCTGTTTTGAATCTTATGTTCGCACGGCGAGCCTGAAAATCTTCGAAGTTGCTACACGAGGATATCTCTTTATAACCCTCATATGACGGCATCCAAACTTCCAAATCATAAGTTTTTGCCGCCGAGAATCCCAAATCTCCCGTGCAAAGCTCAATTGCTCTGTAATGAAGACCCAATTTTTGAAGGATCTCTTCGGCATCGCTTGTCAGTTTCTCCAGTTCACTGTAGGATTCTTCTGGTTTTGTAAATTTTACCATCTCCACCTTGTTAAACTGATGCTGTCGGATGATGCCCCTCGTTTCTTTACCTGCCGCACCAGCTTCACGACGAAAACAAGGTGTGTATGCAGTAAATTTTATGGGAAGATCTTCCTCTTTTAGTATTTCCTCCCTATAGATATTGGTTACGGGAACCTCGGCCGTAGGTATTAAATAGAGGTCATCGTCGGCACATTTATAAAGCTCGGCGCCGAATTTCGGCAACTGGCCGGTGCCCATCATGCTATCGGTGCTGACTAAAATCGGTGGGAAAACCTCTGTGTAGCCGTGCTCTTTGGTGTGTAAATCAAGCATGAAATTGATAAGCGCCCTTTCGAGTTTCGCACCAAGTCCTTTTAGCAAAGTAAAGCGGGACTCGGCAATCTTTGCCCCGCGGGCAAAATCTAGTACGTCGAGACCAGTGCCAATGTCCCAGTGGGCATGTGGGTCAAATTCAAACTTTGGCGGCTCACCCCACGTCCTTACAACTTTATTATCATTTTCATCAACACCTGTTGGAACACTCGAATGAGGAATATTTGGAATGCCCAACATGAAGTCGTGCAATTTATCTTCAACCGTTTTTACTTCCGCGTCTATATCTTTTATCTTCTGGGATAACTTACGCATGGAAAGCACCTTTTCCTCGGCATCTTTTCCTTCCTTTTTGAGCTTTCCAATTTCTTCAGAGACTTTGTTGCGAACGCTTTTAAGTTGCTCGACCTCGACAAGCAACTCTCTTCGCTTTTTGTCCAATACAAGAAACTCATCGATGTTGATATCGGAGTTGCGGCTTTTTAGTGCTTCTTTGACAATTTCAGTGTTTTCGCGAACAAATCTTGTATCAAGCACGATCCACCTTCCTATTTGTCAGCCATCGGGTAAGAGCCAAGAACCTTAACCTCACGAAATTTACACTTAAGACACTTTATGGCCGAAGCTACCGCTTCATCCTCAGTGTGCCCTTCCATATCAATCCAGAAACAATAATCGCCCAAACCCTTCTTGGTTGGCCTTGACTGTATTTTGGTCAAATTTATATACCTATAAGCAAATTCCTGCAATATCTGTAATAGACTGCCCGGTCTATCTTTGTAGATGAAGACAACAATGGATGTCTTGTCTTTCCCTGTTTTTTGGGTAAGCTCTTTGCCTAAAAGAACAAATCTTGTCTTGTTGTCCTGAAAATCCTCAATATCGGCTTCTAAAACTTTGAGTCCATACAGCTTTGCAGCGAGCGCCGTGCCGATAGCGGCGGAACGACCATTCCCTTCCGCTACACGTCTTACCGCATCGGCAGTACTGTTAGCTGCCACAATCTCAATGCCGGGAAGATTTTTTGCCAGATATTTGCGACACTGCGCAGTGGCTTGGGGATGAGATATTACAGAATTAATATCTTTAATATTAACGTCGGCTCGGACAATCAGCCTGTGTTTTATTGGGACAATTATCTCGCGCTCGATCATTAAATCGCTTATCTCAAAGGTCAAAGTATCAAGAGTATCGTTGACCGAGCCCTCGATGGAATTTTCAATCGGAACTATTCCCTTTTCAGCATCACCTTCTTCAACCGCCCTTATAACATCGTAAACTGTAGGAAACGGCACAAGGTGTTCTTCTTTAACTGAAACGGCAGAAAGCAGCGCCTCCTCGGTAAATGTTCCTCTTGGCCCAAGAAAGGCTATCCTCTTATTTTCAAATCTCTTCATAACCATCCCCAGCCGATTTCTCTCTAAATTTATGCCGCCCGCCCATCGCTTTCGCTATCGCTTCTTTTTCCTCTCGAGAAAGTGCATGGGGCGACTCTCCCGCCTTAACCTGCTTTGCATAAGATCTACTTTCCTGCCGGCCATTGATCGTGCTAATAACCACCCCATCGCCATTCTCGTTCAAGATAGCCACCGCGAAGCTAAGTTTTCCTCCAACATCGCTGAAAGCATCAAACCTCACGATACTGACCCTTTGAATGGCGCCTTTAAGCTGATTCCGGATTTGATTTTGGCGCTGATTCGTATCTTTTAGCTCCGCTCCGAGAGAACTGATATCCATTGCACATTGATTAATCACACTGGCAAGATCTCCTCTCCTTGCCGCTTCATTGACCATTCGATATTTTCGACGAATTACAGATAATTGAACTGAAAGAAAAATTAACCAAATAACCAGGATGAACAAGACAACGGTTAAAATACCCGGATTCTCAATTAAAACCGACAAAATTTAAACCTCCTCTTAGCTTTTGTAAAATTATACACAATAGGCACGTCTTTTGCATTCCCCTTTATGCTGATATATTATTCATAAGACTTTTCGGAGAATGCTTATGATATCTTATATGCCAAAATACGAGAAACTCCTTGAAACTCTTTCCTCAACAAGCGGCGCAGTTGTCGCTTTTTCAGGAGGCGTTGATAGTGCTCTTCTTCTTAAGGCAGCAAAAGACGCTCTCGGAAAAAATATATTAGCATTAACCGGTTGTTTGGACCTAGCGCCTTCAGACAACTTAAAAAAGGCAAGGGAAATCGCAAAATCTCTCGATATAGAGCACCTTGTAATCGACGCGGGCCAACTCGAAAACAAGTATTTTCTTAACAATACGAATAAAAGATGTTATTTCTGTAAACAAATGCTCTTCAATAAAATGAGGCGTGTAGCCGACAAAAAGGGATTCTGTGTTTTGCTCGACGGAACAAACGCAGATGACGAAGCCGAGTTTCGCCCCGGAAGACTGGCAGCCAAGGAGTTGGGGGTGAGGTCGCCGCTTGTCGAGGCCGGTTTAAAAAAGAACGAAATTGGAGAAATCTTAAAGGGTCTTGGCCTGCCAGATTGGAACAGGCCTTCTGACACGTGTCTGGCAACACGCATACCTTACGGGGAGAAAATAACCACAAGCAAGTTAAAGAAGATAGACGAAGCGGAGTTGCTGTTGAAGAGCTTTGGGTTTAAAAATATAAGAGTTAGGCTCCATGGTGAACACGCCGCCCGAATCGAGGCGCAGGGGTCAGATATTCCTCTTTTTTTTGAAGCCAAAACGCGCAACTTAATTTTGGATGAATTTAGAAAAATCGGCTTCATTTATACCGCCGTTGATTTGGGTGGATATCGGCCCGCCGTGCCTACCGTCAGGCAGGCCGTGCCCGCCAGTGGAACGGAAATTCGGACAGACCGTTAAAGGATGTGAAATTAATTGATGAATTCGGCGCTTAAAGATCTGCTGGAAAATTTGAAGAACGGGAATATTTGTGTCGATGAGGCCATGGAAAAACTGAAGATTTTTCCTTTTGAAAATCTTGGTTTTGCGAAAATCGACCACCATCGTCCCCTAAGAACGGGTTTTTCGGAGGCAATTTTCTGTAGCGGAAAAACCCCCGAACAAATAAGCGAAATCGCGAAATCGCTTAAGAAGGGCGGGGCAAATGTCATTGCCACAAGAGCAAACGAGCAAGCATTTGAAGCGATAAAAGAGGTGTTTCCTAAAGCCAGATATTATTTTGAAGCAAAGATGGTTGTCGTTGAAGAGAAAATAGCTCCCAAAATTGGGCACGTTTTGGTCATTACGGCCGGCACATCGGATATGGGAGTAGCAGAAGAGGCGGCAGTAACAGCCGAAATCATGGGAAGCGATGTTGAGCGCATATACGATGTCGGAGTGGCGGGGATCCACCGCCTGTTCGCCTACAAGAAAAAGCTGGAAGCTGCCCGTGTAATCATCGCCGTTGCGGGCATGGAAGGAGCTCTCCCGAGCGTCGTCGGAGGGATGGTCTCGTGCCCCGTTATAGCCGTTCCCACAAGCATAGGATACGGAGCCAACTTTGGCGGACTTTCAGCCCTTCTTACCATGATGAATTCTTGTGCGCCAGGAGTAGCGGCCGTAAACATCGACAATGGGTTTGGGGCAGGATATATAGCCGCACTGATAAACCAGATAGGTGAACAAGCAATGAGGAAAAGCTGATGCTTAAAATCACAGACGACATCGAAAAAAGTCTATGCAAAGAACATGCAAAGCTTTTTGAGCATACCCACAAATTGCTCAAACTGGCAAACGAACTCTCCGAGATAAAGTTCGAGCCTTCCACCACGTTTGAAAAAATAACCATCCTCTTCTTCGCAAAAAGCCGGAAAACCTACTGGGCCATAAGCACACTGGCCGGTAGGGGCTTTGGTGAAGATGCCGGTATTCTTTTAAGAAGTCTTCTGGAAAACCTAATTGACCTTTACTGGATATCAATTGAGCCCAAAGAGAGGAGCAAACGATTTTTGGATTTTGCTTCGTTCACATACCGGGAAGGATTCAAAAAACTAGAGGAAGACAAACTTCACAAACACAGAGGGGAGCAAGTTTCTCTCCAAATAAAAGAAGAGGTCTTGCGAGATTGCCAAAAAATTGATGCAAGGATCTTAAAAAGTTTCCAGAAATACAGAAAATGGGCGCCCATGGGTCGTCGAGAAATGGCCAAGGAAATCGATAGAACGCTAACAAACTATAAAAAAATCCACAAGGATGAATTTTTGTTTCTTTACGATAAAGCATACTGGCTCTTATCAAACACGGCACACCTAAATCCCTTTGCTTTAGATGATTTCATCAAACCGGCCGGCAACAAGCTAATTCTGCGGGAACAGCCGAGCAAACGACACATTGCAAATTGGCTTATATTGAGTTTTCACATCTTCTTAAGAATAGTTGATAAGATAAACGATGTTCATAAGATCGGCGCGGAAGAAAAGATCCAAGATTTAGAGAGCAGATTTGCCAAAAATTTTGGACGGTAAGTCGAACTCCTCAATTTAATGGTGGAATGTTAAACTCAAATATATAGCTTAAAGGATGGCGATATGAAGATAGCTTATTTTGATTGTTTTTCCGGGATAAGCGGAGATATGGCGCTGGGTGCTCTTTTAGACGCGGGATTGCCCTTTAAGGTTCTCAAAAAAGAGCTTGATAAGCTCCCTTTAAAAAATTACTCGATAACTACCGAAAAAGTAGAAAAGAGAGGTTTTGCCGCTACTAAGGTTCATGTTCGCGCCGAAGAAAAGGGCATTATCCGCTACTGGACCAACATTGAGGGCTTAATCGATGAAAGTGACTTAGACTCACCAGTTAAGGAAAACAGCAAAAAAGTCTTCCTTGCTTTGGCCCAAGCCGAAGCAAAAATACACAAAAAGAAGCTTAACAACATTCACTTTCACGAAGTGGGAGCAACCGACTCCATAATTGATATCGTTGGGGTGGCAATCGGTTTAAATTATCTGAAGATTGAAAAAGTTTTTGCTTCTCCCATCGCCACCGGGATGGGGCTTACCAAAACCGAACATGGGATAATACTGGTCCCCTCCCCCGCCGTATTGGAAATCTTAAAAGATGTCCCAATTTACTCAAGCGGCGAGAATGCCGAGCTAACCACCCCAACGGGTGCGTCCATCATCAAAACTTACGGGGAACGGTTCGGAGAAATCCCCCCTCTAAAAATTGTTTCAACGGGCTATGGCGCTGGAACAAGGGATTTAAAAATCCCAAACGTTTTGAGGATTATAGTTGGTGAAACAATCGCGTCCCGCAAAGAGATCGACGAGGATGAAGTGATTCTGATCGACACCAACATTGATGATATGAACCCCGAATTCTACGGATACGTGATGGAAAAACTCTTTGACGCGGGAGCCCTGGATGTATGGATAACCCCAGTATATATGAAAAAAAATCGACCAGGAACAGCTCTTTCGGTGTTGGCGCCTTATGAAAAAGAAGAACTTGTTCTGGATATAATATTCAAGGAAACCAACACGTTGGGAGTTCGAACCTCAAGAAAAGTGCGCAGAAAAGCCTTGCGCGAAATAATCACCGTTAAAACGAAGTTTGGCGAAGCAAAAATCAAGATCGGGAAGTTTAAAAACCAAACAGTAAGCATCTCGCCTGAGTACGAAGACTGTGCCCGCATCGCAAAGGAAAAGGGTATTGCGGTCAAAAGGGTTTACGATGAAACCCGGCGCGTTGCGGAGAAAATATTGAAAAAGCCTACCTGATAACGAACTTGTACTCTCTCGTATTGTTTGTTGTAATCTTTTCTCCGGCCAAAGGACCGACCGTCACAACGAGAAGATTGACGATACCGTCTCCGGCGGGCCTCAAACCTTGTAAGGTTATGATCTCTCGCGTGCCCGGGGCAAGAGAGCTAATTCTTGCGGTTTTGATTTGCTCTTCAAATTCAATCTCTGACTTAAGAGTTGCTTCAACGGGGATATCGTTCTCAATCTGATTCCCTTGGTTCTCGATGGTTACCACCACCACAAAATTTTCGGCTCCCGGCAAATAGGCCGTCTTTGTTTCGCTGTTGAAATCCGTCTGTTTTGGATTAGTTGAGAGTTCGACGACGGCAACACCGTGGGTTATCTCCAGGGTTTCAGTTCCTTTAAGCTGTTTTAGATAAGCCAAAACATTTGTCCTTTCATAAACGAACTCATCATCCAAAAATTCTGATTCCAACAAGGAAACATCAACGCTGTTCTCTTTACAAAACTCCTCAAGTTCTTCTTTAAAGAAACCGTAAGCGCTATCGCTCAAGGCAAGGCGCCTCAAAGCCTTAGACAATTGGGAGCTGGCAACCTCCAGATCCTCATCTTTGAGCGCGTTAAATACGGCGGGTTGGTAATCTTCCATCCCCCTGGCCCGCATATCAAAACAGAGCTCCAGGCAGGAATGTGTTTTCTCTAACTCTTCAGGCACCCTTATTAAAGCGCAATCTTCTTTAACATCGGCACAATCCTTATAGTATTGCGCCAGCCGCGCCTTAAGTTCGGCCCTGGAAACGATGGAGGTCTGCATTCTTAGCTCGTTAAAACCCTTGGCCGTCTCATTTGATCTCCGAATTAACTTGTTGATCTGAATGGCATACTCTTGATACTCTGATGACTTGCCCTCTCCGAACTGTCCAACGAAGTAAATAAGGCCGACCACAAGCAAAATAGGTATCACAAACTTAAACAAGGTTTTCTTTCGAGAAGACCTCCGCAGATATCTCACTTTGTTGTTTGAGGGATATTTTTTCGTTGCCATTAACTCCTCTGGTAAAAATTTTATTAGCAGAATTTCCCGCCAAAACATCGGCAATATTACAACAACAGAAATCATTCAATACAAGCGCTTAATAAGTTCCTAATAATTATTTTCGACCATCTTGTGGCTTTTCTTAATCTGCACTCAAGTATTCCCGTTTAAGAATCTGGGAAAGAGTTGTGGTCGTCTCTCGACTAGCCAAGCTCTACTATCAACCATCAACTATTAGCTACTTTTTTGGTGCCGGGAGCGGGAGTCGAACCCGCAAGCTCTTTCGAGCACTAAGCCCTGAACCTAGCGCGTTTGCCAATTTCACCATCCCGGCTAATACTTATATCAAAAAACTTACAGTCGGGTTCGTCGTTGGGGCACATATCTTATTTTGCTTTAACAGGTGACAATAAATTCATTTAAATTATAACATTTTTCTTGTTAAATCAAACGAAGGTAGTTAAATTGCGCTGAAGCTAGTAAAATAAATAAAAATTGTTAGTGTTTGGAGGTTGTTTTGAACGAAGAACTTCTGCTCGAGCGATTTCAAATCCTTGAGGAAGTCGGTAGCGGAGGCAGCGCCAGAGTATACAAAGCATTCGATGTCCGTATGGAACGAATCGTGGCAATCAAAACGATCCCCATTAATCCTCAAAGCGTGCCCCGAACAATGAGGGAAATCCAAACGGCGGCGCTGCTTAATCATCCAAACATAGTCACATTGCATGAATTTGTCCAGGACGAGAGGAATTATTACTTAATAATGGAGTATATAAACGGCGTAACCCTTTCAAAAATTTTGCGTCCGGGGATGCCGCTGTCGCTCGATCAAAGCATCGCCATAGCTTCTCAAGTCTGCATCGCCTTAGAATGCGCCCACTCAAACTACGTCATCCATCGAGATATTAAACCCGAAAACATTATGCTCCTTCGCGATGGCAGAGTAAAAGTTACAGATTTTGGCATTGCAAAACTGCTGGGGACCTCAACGCTTACTTCCGAAGGGTCTTTGATGGGAACCATCGGATATATCTCTCCCGAGCAGGCCTCAGGCGAGTACGTGGATGAAGCAACCGATATCTTTGCAACAGGGGTTGTGTTCTACCAGATGCTAGCTGGGGCGAATCCTTTCGAATCCGACACGCCGGCGGCAACCATATTTAAAATTATCAATATAGCCCCTCAGCCAGCAAGCGATCTAAACCCTTCCGTCCCCAAAAAACTCGATTCTATAATCGCAAAAGCGTTGAACAAAGATCCCGACAAGCGATATAAGACTATGACCCAGATGCGCTATAAAATCGAAAGGTTCAAGCATTCAAAAGCCCGCCCCGAAACCACTTTGAAATCTCTTTTCACGGAAACCATAGATGACCCAGACTCCCTCGATGAAGAATTTGAGGGCGAAGACAAATTGGGCAACTTAAGAGCGGGCATTTGGAATATCTGGAAAAATAAACAGGCGCCTATTTCAAGGGTTTCCGGAAGCTTGCTCTTGACCCTTGCTTTGTGGTTTGCTCTCCACAAGCAGGTTTTTTACCCCTCCAACCTTGTTGCCCTTCTACCTTTGATTGTGTTTATAATTACCCTGCTCTATCCTTTGGCGGGACTCATGCTGCTGCCCATCTTAATCACGCCGGCAATATTTAATTTCTCACCCGCCCTAACCATCCTTTTTGCCGTTGCTTCAGCTGCCTACATCGCCACCTTTGGACGACATAATCCCTTAGCCGCAATGATTCCGTTTGCTGTGCCCTTCATGGCCGAAGCACATCTTGCTCCCTTATTTCCGCTTCTTGCGGGACTTTTTTTGAGCGCCTTCGCGGCGCCCATCGTGAGCGGAATCGGCTGTTTGGGCCTTATTTTTTACGCTCTGTTTTCAAACAATCTAGGCCTTTTGTTGTTTACTACTCAGGGCTCGATTCGCTTGACCGAAAGTCTGAGGGGATGCACAAATCCGTTGACAGCATTCGTTGACATTTTTAGAGTCTTTGCCCAGGAACCCATTCTCTTGCTTCAGATAGTGGTTTGGGCAGCATGCGGGCTTATCGTTGGCTGGATGGCGAGGAATAGACGCCTTGCGGGAGATATGCTTGGCATCTCGCTGGGATTTTTGACGCTTTTTGCAGGATACGTGTGGCTTCCTTCTTTCTTCAACCAAACGCCTCTATCCGTTGAGGAAGCGATGCGAGTTTTTTCATTTTCCTTTATAATAGCCTTGTTGCTTCTGGCGCTGATTCCTTATGAACACATACGAATGGAACAACACAAAAGCAAAATCACCCCTCAAGAAGCGGAGGAGAGAGATTGAATCTCCTAAAGAATTTTGAAAAAAAACTGGAGAGCCTCGTTGAGGGCTTCTTTGTTAAGCAATTTAAATCTCGCATTCAGCCGGTTGAAATCGCAAAGAAGCTGGCCCGGGAAATGAACGAGCACAAAACCATAGGCGTCTCCAAAATATACGCACCGAATTCATTTACCATTTTTTTAAGCCCGGAAGACAAGAAGGCCATCGAGTCATTTGAGGGCGTCCTTGTGACAGAGCTTTCCGATTTTGTAATTGCTCACGCGAAAAAAGAATCGCTTGCTCTCGTGGGAAAGCCACATATTAAGATCGTGGAAAAAGATGCCCTTTCTTTTGGAGAGATTAAAACGGAGGTTCTGCTCGTTGAAGAAGCCGAGTTGGGCAAAGAGATCTATCTTCCCAAGAGCCCCCCTGTTAAAGAGGGTTCTTTTTTAATTGTTTTTGATAAAAACGAAGAGTATGAATTCCCGCTCACCAGGAAAATCACAACTATCGGGAGACTGGAAAGCAATGATATCTCAATAAAAGATCCGAATATTTCCCGCGTTCACGCCGAAATTATAGCTGAAGAAGATGGTTTTTTCTTAAGAGATCTGGGCAGCACAAACAGCACACTTTTAAACGGGAGACAAATTGTCGAAAATGAACTATCGGACGGAGACATGATAACCCTGGGCACAACCTCAATTAAATTTTTAAGGAGAGACCATGCTTAGTTTGTTGCAGATAGGGCTCAAGGTTTTTTTCTTGATTTTGATATACCTCTTTTTGTTTGTTCTGGTGCGGCTAATCGCCAAGGATCTTGTGGCAGCTCGGACCGGAGAAACACCAAAAAGAATGATCAAAAAAAGCCCGCGCCTTGTCATCTTGGAGAGCCCCGTAGAAAAAGTGGGCCGGACTTTCCCCCTTGCTCAAAAATTTACCATAGGAAGGGCTCCTGAAAATAATCTTTTTTTAAAGGATGTTTTTATCTCAAAGCAGCACAGCGTAATCCGTGAGGATAATGGCAAGATATTCCTACACGACCTCGAAAGCTCAAACGGCACTTTTCTCAATGGGGAAAGAATCAAGAAGCCCAGAGAGCTCAAGGTTGGAGATAAAATACAGGTAGGTCAGACAACATTTGAATTCGTGGAGTAATTATGAAGCATGGGGCACAAACGGACATTGGAAAAAGAAGAGACATCAATGAGGATGCCTACCTTACAAACGGCGCAATTTTCGCGGTGGCCGATGGAATGGGCGGCCACAAAGCGGGAGAAGTAGCCAGCGCTCTCGCTCTAAAAGTGCTGGCAGAAAACCTGGATTTCGAAAAAGATATCTTTAAAACTCTTTCCTCCAGCATCAAAAAAGCAAATAAGACCGTGTATCGTGAGAGCGTAACCAGCCCAGGGAAACACGGAATGGGAACCACCCTCACGGTGGTCATCATCAAAAACAATAAGGCCATCATCGGACACATCGGAGACAGTAGAGCTTATCTCTTAAGAGACCTCAAATTGGTACAGTTAACACGGGACCACTCATTGGTCGCTCAGATGGTGAAAGAAGGACAACTTACCGCAAAAGAAGCCCGGTTCCACCCACAGCGAAGCATAATTACTCGAGCGCTTGGAGCAAAAGAAGTGGCCGAGCCGGATATTTTTGAATTTACAATAAAGAGCAAGGACCGAGTTCTCTTAACCACCGATGGCTTAACGTCCATGCTCGCCGACGCGGAGATACTAAAAATTCTTATCCAAAACCTTGAGCCACAGGCCGCTTGCAATCTCTTGGTAGACGAGGCAAACAAAAGAGGTGGTTTGGACAATATAACTGTTGTCTTAATTGACTTCGATGAAGCCGATATCACAACGGCGAACCCCTCTTCATTAAAAAAGCAAGGGGGCCGGGCCAAGACTTTCTTCTTTCTCGGCGCCCTTGCAATCATTGCCATAACTTTCCTCTATGTCTTCCTTGGGAGGTATGTGAGTCTTGTTAAATAATCGAATCAGAGAAAGCTCGCTGCTCTTGCTGGTCTTTCTTTTTGCGATCATTGGAGCAATTTTAGTTGACCTGTCCGATGTTTCCGGCGTATCCTTGGGAGCAATTTTTCTCGCTGGAATACTATCCTTGCTAATTCTAGCAGCTCACTTAGCAAATCGCTTCTTCTTAAAAGAAGCTGATTATTCTCTTCTGCCTTGCGCTTTCCTTTTGGCCTCCTTTGGCGCAATCATGATATATCGCTTAAAGCCCAGCCTTGTTTGGTTTCAGTTAGTTTGGGTTGGAATCGGGATTCTGACCATGACTTTTACGTTGGTGTTCTTTGGGGGCAAAAATTACCGCGTTCTTGAAAACTACAAGTATATCTGCGCGCTAACCGGGGTTGTTCTTCTCCTCTCACCCATTTTCTTCGGAAGAGAGATATATGGAGCAAAACTCTGGTTAAGAGTCGGCCCCTTTTCCTTCCAGCCGGCAGAAATCGCAAAATTATTGGTAATAATCTTTCTGGCAGCTTATTTAAAAGAAAAATCCGAACTTCTTTCGACCTCCACCAGAAAGTTAAGAAACATGGTTGTTCCCGACATCAAGCACTTCGGACCACTGCTGATCATGTGGGCGATATCGCTGGCCATCCTCGTGCTCGAAAAAGATTTGGGTTCTTCGTTACTTTTTTTTGGAACCTTCCTTGTAATGCTTTATGTGGCCACAGGAAGGATTGCTTATGTTGCTGTAGGAATTGCCTTGTTTACGGTTGGGGGCGCCGCCTGTTATGGCATATTTCCTCACATTCAAACCCGCGTCGACATATGGCTAAACCCTTGGCTGGATGCAACCGGAAGGGGATATCAAATTGTTCAATCGCTTTTCGCCATAGCAAGCGGCGGTGTCTCTGGAACGGGCATCGGATTAGGCTATCCGTCTCATATTCCAGCCGTTCACACTGACTTTATTTTCTCAGCCATATGCGAGGAGCTCGGTTTTTTGGGCGGGGCCGCCGTCATCTTAACTTATTTGCTGGTCACTTACAGGGGCTTAAAAATTGGATTGCAGGCGAGGGATGATTTTGGGAAACTCCTTGCCGTCGGGCTAACATCCGCATTCGCGATACAGTCGTGGATTATAATGGCGGGCGTGACCAAGCTCGCCCCTTTAACCGGCATTACTCTGCCCTTCATGAGCTATGGCGGAAGTTCTATACTTTCCAACTTTATTCTCTTGGGTTTATTGTTAAGCATATCCGCAGAATCATCGCCCAAACCATCCGGGGGTGAAATTTACGGTGAATAAGCGCTTGGGTTCCCTTGGCATCCTTTTCTCAATAGCATTTGTGATGTTAATAATTAACCTCACTTACCTTCAAGTCTTCACCGCTCGTAAAATTCTGTCGCATTCGGAAAACAAGCGCGCTTTGGCGCAAGAGGCAACCATTGAGCGCGGAAAAATATTGAGCTCTGACGACAAGCTTCTTGCAGATAACATCGCAGTGGAAAACGGTTATGTCAGAACTTATCCGCAAGGGGAAATTACATCCGCTCTCATTGGTTTCAATAGCTCAACATACGGGCGGACTGGCATCGAGCTGGTCTACAACGATTACCTCCTCGGACAACACGAAATATCTTCCATTGAAGATTATTTCAAGGAACTCTCTGGCGAGAAGATTCCTGGAAACGATATCACCCTGACATTAAACCTTTCGCTTCAAAGAGAATCTTTTGAGGCGTTGGGCAACAACAAGGGCGCCGTTGTTGCTCTTGATCCAAAGACCGGAGCGGTGCTGGCCATGGCAACAAGCCCCACCTTTGACCCTAACAACATTGATGAAAACTGGAGTGTTCTCGTTAAAGATTCGACCGCGCCCTTAATTAATCGCGGAATTCAGGGATTATATCCTCCTGGTTCCTCCTTTAAGATAATCACCTCTTCCGCCGCCATCAATTCAGGAGCAGCTGCGCCCGACTCCGTTTATGAGAGCCCTGGAGAAATTAAAATTCACGGCAACATTATCTCAAACTACGAAAAGAAAGATTTGGGAGATATAACTTTTAGCGAGGCCTTCGCGCTCTCAGCAAACACGGTCTTTGCGCAGATAGGAGTCGAGTTGGGCGCCGAACAACTGGTTGATTGCGCCGAGGGTTTTGGATTAAATCACCAAATCCCCTTCGACTTGTCCACAAAAACAAGCAAAATCCCCAGTGCGGATAAAATGGACGATGTGGACATTGCCTGGAGCGCCATAGGACAAGCTGATGTGCTTGTTACGCCTCTGCAAATGGCATTGGCCGGCTCTTCAATTGCAAATAAAGGCATTGCGATGAAACCGTTTCTAGTAAAAGAGGTCCGCGACCACAGAGGAATCATCATAAAAGAGCTTGAGGGCAAGAAGTGGCTCAAGCCAATCGACGAAGCAACCGCTAGCGAGATAAAGAACATGATGATCAAGGTGGTTGAAGATGGAACAGGCAAGGCGGCCCAAATATCCGACGTGTCCGTTGCTGGCAAAACAGGGACGGCGGAGGTTTCCACAGGCGAGCCACACGCTTGGTTTGTAGGCTTCGCCCCCGCCGAAGACCCTCAAATCGTTGTAGCTGTTCTTGTTGAAAACAGTGGTCAGGGCGGCAGGGCGGCTGCGCCCATCGCAAAAAAGATTATTCAAAAAGCTTTAAGGGTGACCGAGTAGTGAGCAAGAATTTTCCTTTTGGATTTCGCTGGTTTCTGATAAAATAAAGTTTCTAAAGGAGCAGGTTAAAATAAGCATATGATAGGCAAAGTTTTTAGCGGAAGATACAAGATAATTAAAAAGATAGGCAGCGGCGGCATGGCCGACGTATATAAAGCCGAAGACACCGTCTTAGCTCGCGCAGTTGCCGTAAAAATTCTGCATCCTCAGTACGCGCAGGAAGAAAACTTTGTTGCCCGCTTCAAAAGAGAAGCTCAGGCAGCGGCCAACCTAAACCACCCAAACATAGTTAATGTTTATGATTGGGGACGCGAAGACAGCACCTATTTTATCATAATGGAACACTTGGAGGGGTGGGACCTAAAGCGGCTCATCGAAGCTCAGGCTCCCCTGCCCATCGACGAGGCAACCGATATCATGAACCAGGTCTGTTCCGCTCTAGAATTTGCACATCAGCACGAAGTGATACATCGCGATATAAAATCGCAAAACATAATAATAACTCCGCAGGGTCAAGCAAAAGTAACTGATTTTGGAATAGCCCGCGCGGGGGTATCGGGCATGACTCAAACGGGCTCAGTTTTGGGGACAGCCGAGTATATCTCCCCCGAACAGGCTCAGGGAGTAACTGTCGACAAGACAACGGATATCTATTCTTTAGGCATCGTTCTTTACGAGATGCTCACCGGCAAGTTGCCCTTCAAGGGAGAAAACTCCCTTGCCGTGGCAATGAAGCAGGTAAAGGAAAAGCCGATTCCTCCAACCGCATTGAACTCCGAAATACCGGATTCGCTAGAACTTGTGATTCTAAAATCTCTTGAAAAGGATCCCGATGCCAGATATCGCTCTGCCGAGGGAATGCGACAAGATTTGCTCCGGGCATCCAAAGGCATACCCGTTGAAGCAACGCCCCACCTGTTCAGAGAGGAAGAGAAGACACAGGTTCTGCCCACAGCAAAGCCTGCGGGCACAAAAAGAAGTGCTCCTGCAAAGCAAGACAAGAGACCCAGGTGGCTTCCCTGGGCTATACTGGGCTTTCTGGCTCTAGCGTTGATCGTGGGTGGATATTTCATGTTCCGCGGCGCCTCAACTTCTGGAACGGTTGTAGTTCCAAATTTGCAGGGAAAAACTCTTTCCGAAGCAACTGAGATTCTTAAAGAAAGAGAGCTTAAAATCGAGTCGGAGGATTCTTTTAACGCCACCGTTGAAAAAGGAAAAGTAATCAGCCAGGATCCAGAAGCGGGCATAAAGGTCAAAAAGGATAGCGTGGTCAAAGTAGTTGTCAGCAAGGGGGAGGAGCTGGTTGGCGTCCCTGATGTTGTCGGCATGAGCCGCGACGATGCAATCGCCGAGCTCGTCCGCATCGGGCTGGAGATAGGAGAAATCACCGAAGAAGAAAACAATGATGTGCCTGCCGGGGCAATTATCCGCCAGTCACCGGAGGCCGATGAGAGGGTAACAAAAGAGACCGTTGTCGATTTGGTTGTAAGCAAAGGAGAAAGCTTGGTTCAGGTTCCCAACGTGGTCGGAAAAAGCACTGATGACGCCACCGCCCGCCTAGAGCAACTGAACCTGGTTGTTAAAAGAAATGATGCTTTTAGCGATACGGTTCCCGAGGGCAAAGTGATAAGCCAAGACCCCGAGGATGGCACGGAGGTCAAAACCGGCTCAACGGTAACGATAACTGTAAGCAAAGGAAAAGAGCTTGTAGCCGTACCCGATGTTATAAATATGACTGAGGCAAATGCTATCAGCAAATTGGAGAGTTTGGGCCTCGATGTAGACATAGAGTATTCTGAGCCAATCCCCGAAGGAGAAGTCAGTTACGTCTTAGACCAAAATCCGATGACAAACACAAAGGTTGAAAAGGGTTCGCTTGTAAGAATTCTAGTTGGCCTTGCAGGGTAAGATAAGGGCTTCCTCTTCTCTTCAAACCTTTTTATAACCCAAGTTATAGACAAATCACCCTCTATGTCTAATCAGTTTATTGCCACAATTTTAAGCGTCCAATGAATTAAAGGATAATGGCAACCAACAAAGAAATATTAAGGAAAGGAACATAACAACGAAGAGGCGAACATGGAAAAGAAAAAGACACGGAAACTCTTGTGGCTCGTAATTTTGCTTATTCTAATAGTTGGAATTATTTCGGGAATATCCGTCTGCTGGTGGCAACGGTTATTTTTTGAAAAGGAAAAAGACCGCCTCGGCACCGAACTTGAAGAGGCCAATAGGAAGATTAAAAAACTCGAAAGCAAAATGCCCCAAATTGAATTGGAAGAAGAGGCCCCCGAGATAACAGTTACCTCAACGATCCCTCCCGGCATGGTAACCCCTAAGCCCAAAATTTCCAGAGAATGTGGTGTTTTAAAACAAGTTTATACAAGCGGGGGCAAAAATTATCTTAAGATTGATTACGTGCAATTTCTTGTTGGCGAAGAAGCCGATGAAGCAGCCCGCGAAGATGGTGAGATCGGCCCGGGAGAACACGCGCCAAACGACTACTACATCAGGAACGTGAGCCCGAAGATAAGAACCCTTGAGGTTGACAAGGGCGCTGAAATAGTCGTTGAAACTTATCCAATAACCGCTGAAGGATTTGTGCTTAACAAACAAGAGCTCAACTTCACGACCTTCAAGCAGGCCTTTGAAAATGACCAGATTACGGCTCTCTGCTGGATAACATTAGAAAACAACGTTGTGATAAAAATCGAGGAGCAATTTGTGCCTTAAAATTTAAGCGTCGGCGACAATTCTTCTTTTATTTTTTCGCCCTTTTATCTAACGTCTTATTTCTTTTATTCTTTGCTTGACCGCCAGCACACACGGTGAGATTCCCATGACATTCTTCCGATTCTTTTCTGTCAGATTCCTTTAAGTGTTTATTAAAAAAGTGGACGGCTACCAAAATCGATAACAAAACTGCCAAAAACAATAATATGCATAACAGATCGGTAAAGAAGATCCCCGCAGATTCATATCTTCCGCTTTTCGCGTTCTGAGAAATACCAATTGCACCAAACAGAGCAACCCCTGTGCTCAATAAAATTCCAATTCCAGTTAAATAGCTCTTATAATCACCTTTCATGCTATCCCCCTCCTTGCCCATTATACTCCTTAATGACCTTTTGAGGTCTTTGTTTTTAATCTTTATCAAGGAAGCCCGTCTAAAATAAAGGCGATAAAAAAGCAGACCCTTATGCCTGCTTTGCAAGAATTTAAATCTTTGACTATTAACTATGAACCATGAACTAACAACTGAATTTTGGTGGAGGATATCGGGATCGAACCGACGACCTCCGCCTTGCAAGGGCGGCGCTCTCCCAGCTGAGCTAATCCCCCATCTAATTATTGGTTGTTGGCTATTAGCTATTAGTTATTAGTTAAAGTAACTTTTATTGAGAAGAAATTTAATCACTAGACCAATATCTGGCAAGCTATTACTATATTATAGCCCCTTTACCGTGTCAACGAAATTTAGCATCGGCCGCCCCTAATCTACGATGCGCCAAGAGAAGAGAGAAGGTGTGAGGAAAATAATAATGGTGGGCCTAAGTGGAATCGAACCACCCACCTCACCCTTATCAGGGGTGCGCTCTAACCGACTGAGCTATAGGCCCACATTGAACTGCTTAAGAGACTCCTTGGGAAAATTTTCAATCAAAGATTTTCTTATTTTTCTCCCATCTATACTCTTTAATAACCGCTCTTTCTTT
>DSBK01000053.1 GCA_011046085.1 Actinomycetota bacterium | reverse complement strand
TTAGCCTGCGCTTTAAATCATCTGACCAACCAATGTACAACTTTTCATCTTTTTTACTTAATAATACATAAGTATAATACATCTACTATAAGTCCGCTGCTTCCCCGCCTGCCTACGCCTATTATGCCGCTAGGCATTGGCGGGCAGGTGACCAACTGAGCTATGGGCCCAATATTTGCTTCACAAATTTAATCGATATTTTTAAGTTCATAATTAATAGTTAATTAAAACTACCACTCTTAAGTGCAATAAAATTATATCATTCAAACAACAATTGGCAAGAATCCATGTTGTAATTACTTATTAAAATCATACAAATCATATTTATCAAAATATTTTGAAACATCCACATTTGCCATCGAAAGGACTTTAATAAGATAGGAGCGTTTGTCGAATGGAACCACCCACTTCAGGGCCTCGATTAAATCTTCTTCGACAACTTTTTCCCTTCCCGACTTCTTGGCAAGAAGTTCGGCCTGTTGGAGAACCTGAACTTCCACTTCAGGCATTTTAGACTTCGCCAACTTTTTAAACTTTTCAGGAACCATACTGAAAGCTTTTGCCTTAATTGAATATAATCTTCTCAAAGCCAATTCGTCCCATTCCAAAACCGACATCTCCAACTCAAACGGTCGAGTGCATACATAAATCCTTTACAATCATTTATATATAAAAATTATAAACTTTAATAGCCCTCTATGCTAAATTAAAAAATAACCAAAATGTTTGACATGTTTGTCCTGAAGAAAACACCTATAAGATAATTTCAATAACAGATTTTCCGTTTAAAGACCATCTAGGAGAACAGCCATATATCTAAAACTTACTTAAAAATAAAGGACAAATTTAACATTTTGTGAAAACCCAAAGAGACTACTTAAACCGCAATAAATCTTTAGCTTCAAGAGGTTTGGCGGTTCGTATCAAGTTTCTTCCCGCCTTTTTCGCAGCATAAAGAGCTTTATCTGCTTGAATTATAAGTTCCTCCATATTTCTTGCGTCGGAGGGATAAACCGCAATCCCTGTGCTAACTGTCAATCCACCTGGAATATTGTTTCCCAAAGGAAATTCATATTTTTCAACTACGTCCCTGAGCCGTTCAACCGTTTCTAAAGCTTTTTCTTTACCGGTTTCAGGAAAGATAATGCAAAACTCATCTCCGCCATACCGAGCTACTATATCGTAAATGCGAACTGTATCTTTAAGCAGCTGCGCAAACTCCCTTAAAATTTTATTTCCCGCAATGTGTCCAAAGTTATCGTTGTAAAGTTTGAAATTATCAAGGTCTAATATGCCTACAGATAAGGGGTGTCCACTTCTATTCGCCCTCTCTATCTCCTCCAAAAGTTTAGTTTGAAAAGATCGATAATTATGAAGCTCGGTAAGATCATCAGTTAGGGCCATCAACTCAGCGGCATTATACAATTGAGCATTTCTCGCGGCTACAGCAACTTGTCTCGCGGCAGTTGAAAAAATATCCATATTCTCGTCGCCGTATTCTTTTTCTTCGACTTCAAGAAGACATAAAATTCCAATCGCTTGATCGTCAGTCATCAGTGGAATCGCTACAAAGTTTTCGGTCAATCTCAAACTCTCTACTTTTTTCTTATTTCCTTTCGACATATTCGCCAAGGTTATTGGCTTCCGTTTAAGAATTGACTCAGCAAACGGGGATTTCTTTATTTTAGCTTGAAGCTTAGCTAATGCTTCTTTGTCAAGATTTCTGGACACAGTTGGCACAAGCTCAACTTCCTGAAAAACCTTACATACAATACAATTGTTTAATCTGCTTGCAAGATTATCTGAACCGTCTCCGCAATAACTAACTCCTGCTACCTCCCAGCATTTTTTGTTGACGGATTTGAAAATAGGACAATTAAAATTGGCACAATCTTTAATCTCCCAACAATAATGTGCGCTTTCAGACTTAGCCAGCAATACCGCACCACTTTTTGCATCACCCAATATCATAAAAATTTCGAGTATTTTCTTAAGCATGTCCTGTAAATTCAAGGTTGAGGAAGCCACTTTGCTAACTTTAAATAGCACCGAAAGACTTCTCGTCTTTTCCTTGATATTATCTTCAAGAACATGACCCCATTCTTCAAGTTTTATTTTTGACTGAATTAACTCTTCTTCAAAACTTCTTCTCTCTTTGCTATTTAACCCCACCAGAAACCCAACCGCAATAAAAATAAAACTTCTCGCTATTGCAGCGTAAAGATAAGTGTTTGCATCGTGATTTCCGGCCAAATTATCAAACCCTAATAAATGAGTACAAACATGTATGAAGCCATAAAAGGCGCTTATCAGCAAACCACCTTTTATCCCCCACCAATAAGCAGCTAAAACAACCGGGATATAAAAAAAATGGGTATAGACAATTTCTGTTTTTAAAACATGGTGAAATAATAATTCAATCAATAATCCAAATAATACAAAAGCTCCAAAATAATATTTTTTCTTTTTTCCTGAGGAAAATTCTTTCTGTGCCATATCTCCTCTTAAAATCTCTTCAGAACCTTCTTAAATATGTTTCGGCATAAAGTATCCTTTACTAAAGAAGAAAATCAAAAGCCATCTTCATCAAATGACTATGATGAAGATGGCTGATTGAATTAATTTACTGTTTTTAACTGTTTTTTTCGTTAATCTTTTTCAAACCGGGAAGCGGGATTTGAAACTTATGTGACCCAACTACTTAACTTCAACCCTTATTTCCTTGGGTCTTTCTTCCTCTATCTTTTGAAGCTCTATTTCCAATACGCCGTTTTTCATACTGGCATCGACTTTATCCGTTTGAATCTTTGCGGGAAGTGAAACAGACCTAGAAAAACTGCCAAAAGATCTTTCGCAACAATAATAATCCTCTTCTTCAACTTCTTTTTCTCTTTTAGCTTCGCCCTTAATGGTTAGAGAATTCTCTGTGACAGAAATATCTATATCTTCTTTGTTGACGCCTGGTATTTCGGCTGTTACAAAAATTTTATCCTTCTTGTCAACTACATCTATTGTTGGAGCAGGCATAACATGTTCAAGCAACCGGCGTGCTGGCCACATTCCAAACCAAGGAGCAAAAAATCTTCTCGGCCATTCTTCCATATCATCAAACATTTTTTCAATTTCACTTCTCCTAGATAACGGCTCTTCAGTTGGTTTCCTTTTCATAATCGCCATGTATCTCACCCCCTTTCTTTGCAATCCCGCTTCCCGAAAACACAAAAAACCACACACTATTGCTATGGCCACTTCTAAAAATTATATTGAATTCAATTCTTCGGCTTAGTAAAAAATTGATTAAAATAAACCTTTATCTAATTATATATTATTCAAATTTAGCCACTCTGTAAAGCTAAAATTCGTTTCGCTATACTTGCTAAGCGGATAAAATCTTCGAACATCTTCTCTCTAATTTTTGGGAACCTCATACCTGTCACTGGATGATAAGTTGAAAAAAACCCGCCTTATTGTTACCTTTAAACAAATTCAAAAATGAGGAAAAAATCATGGATACTAAAATTATAGTCTATTTTCTGCCGCTCATTATCCTGCAACTCGCCCTTATGATTGCGGCTTTAATCGACCTCTCAAAAAGGGAAACGGTGGCAGGCGGAAACAAGCTTCTTTGGTTGTTGATTATTATCTTCATAAACACAATCGGGCCCATTCTGTATTTCGTTATCGGAAGGAAAGAAGAACAGTGAACGCTATTGAAATTAAGAACTTAACTAAAAAATTTGGCGATTTAACCGCTCTTGACCATCTCAATTTAACGGTAAAAACGGGTTCGGTATTTGGTTTTTTGGGTCCCAACGGAGCAGGCAAAACAACTACCCAAAGACTGCTCGTGGGACTCGCAAAACCAACCGAGGGCACCGCAAAAATCCTTGATTGCGATATCAAGATCCAGATGAACATCATTCATAAGCACATAGGATTCTTGCCCGATGTTCCCGTTTTTTATGGATGGATGACGGCAAGAGAATATCTCAACTTTGTGGCAGATATTTTTAAAATCTCTTCTGAAAAAAGAAAAAAGAAAATCGACTATTTGCTTGAAATCGCCAATCTTAAAGAAGTTAAAACAAAAATTGGAGGATATTCTCAAGGCATGAAAAAAAGGTTGGGAATTGCTCAAGCACTCATAAATGATCCCGGGGTTATATTCATGGATGAGCCAACGTCCGGCCTTGATCCAATTGGAAGAAAAGAAGTCCTTGAGATGATGGCATCTCTTGGAGAAAAAATTACGGTGTTTTTTTCGACTCATATTTTAAATGATGTTGAAAGAATCTGTGACTCGGTCGCCATACTTCATAAAGGGAGTTTGATTATGGAAGAGGGTCTAGAAACCCTCAAGGGAAAATACTCCCGGCCTATCTTTACACTTGAATTTGACGAAGAACCAGATGAGCTTGTTAAAAACCTGGAATCTTTGCCTTGGATTGAAAGCGTCGAAAAAAACAACAAAATTTTAAAGGTGGTTTCAAAAGATTTGAAGAAAGGCGAAAGAGAGTTCCCCTGCATGATTTCAAATTTAACTCTTCCTTTAAAAAAATTTCAGGTGGAGGAGCCGAGTCTTGAAGATATATTTATAAAGATGATTGAAAATTAAAAATTTTTCTTTAAGGGGTATTAAGGTGGGGTTTCTAAAAAAAGAGCTACTCGATATATTTGTAACTTACAAAATATGGGTTGTACTCGCTGTATTCCTTTTCTTTGCGTTAATGAGCCCCCCCGTCGCAAAACTTGCCCCGGAAATCGTAGGATCATTATCTAAAACTCAAGGTATCACTATAGAAATACCGACACCAACAATTATTGATTCTTTTGCTCAATATTTTAAAAACCTATCACAAATAGGAATTTTGGCCGTTATATTACTGTCAATTGGACTTGTAGCGGGCGAGAAAACCAAGGGAACATTGCAACTTGTTGTAACCAAACCTGTATCAAGAGCAAATGTCGTTATCTCAAAATTTTTGGCACAAACCTTTTTATTTACAGGTTCTATGGTGGTTGGAGCGGCTATTTGTTACCTATATACCATATCGCTCTTTGAAGGAAAAATGCTTGCGAAATTTCTCCAAGCCAACCTCTTATATATTATATTTTACATCCTATTGATAACTATAACTCTTTTCTTCAGCACAATTTTTAGAAGTCAAATTGCAGCGGCAGGTCTTTCAGTTGTCGGGCTGACGATTTTAACAATTCTTCCAGGTCTTCATGAAGTTTTCGCAAAATACTCTTCCGCTTCTTTATTAAACATCGCAAATAAAATTATTTATGGTAAGGCATCTTTTTCTGAGGCAACGTGGCCAATTATTGTATCCATCATTTTAATTATTTCTCTCTTGGCTCTGGGAATTTTTATATTCAACCGACAGGAGCTTTAATTAAATCATAAAACAATCTCTCTTCCGACCCCGCCCTCCTTAAAACTGCCCGGGAAAGCCCTAGAAATATCATCTTTGTATTTTGTGCAATGCGAAGCAACTATTAAATTTAATTTTTTTAATAAATCAAGTTGGCTGAAGTCATGCAAGCCGCCCATCAAACCACATACATCTCCAATTGAGCTCGCTCTCTCGAGTATCAATTTTACGCCAGGATGAGCACATCCAGTAATAACCAAAAGTCCCTTCGATATTTTTACAATCAAAGACTGCTCGATTATTGTTCTTCCAAGCTCACCCGTCGTAAAAACATTTTCACAAACCTGTGTTGTTCTGCCTGCAACCTCAAAAAGTTGGGCTTTCGTGCTTATTTCGGCTTTTAAGCGCTTCGAAAAACTTTTTGGAACCCAAACATCGATGTTAAGATTCTCGTTCAAAATATGGTTTAATCCGCCGATGTGATCCCAATGCTGATGGGAAAGCACGATTAAATCTATATCCCTCACATCAAAATCAAGCTTATTTAGGTTAGAGACCAAAATTTCGCCATCCCAACCCGTATCGAACAGGACTTTTTTATCATCGACTTCCAACAAGCAAGAATAACCCCAACCCGACTTCAGCCCCCTATTTTTTGCATAGATATCGTTGTCGTAAACTATCGTGATCTTCAAACTTTCAGTCCCTCGCAAAGTTTTTTGCCGACATCGTAAGCATTCTTAATGTCCTCAGGATGTTCTTTAATTTCCCCTTTCTCATTTACCCCGGGAAAATAAATATCTCCCAGATAACTTATTGTGGCCGTCGCAAAGAAGTTCTTCACTATCTTTTTTGAATTATCGAAAAAATCTGGACGATTTTGACCACCTACACAGATAAAAAATCCGCTTTTTTGCTCTTTGATGTGCGGTTTTTTTAAAATATATTTTGCAACCCACCAGCTTTGGAAACGATCTATCATCGCTTTTGCCTGAGCAGTTAAACTTCCAAAAAAAATGGGAGAAGCTAAAAAAATATAGTCCGCCTTTGAAATCTCGTCGAAAATTCTCTGCATATCATCTTTTATTATACAAATGCCCGTTTTTTCACAACCACCGCATTCCTGGCAGGGTAATATTTTAAGTTCGTTGAGAACCAATTTAACCGTCTCACAACTTGAATCCCGCACACCTTTCAATACCTCATCTAAAAGAATTTCCGTATTCCCGTTTCTCCTTGGACTGCCTGTTATGCCTAAAACCCTCACGTTGCCTCCCGTAATTTCAAATTCTACTTAAATTTCAAAGTTCCTCGTCAGTAATTTTTAGTATACAGCAAGCAACACGAGCCTCACCCTTCTTTTCACATACAGTTTATAAATTTTACAAGCACCCCAATAGCAACGACCTGAACATATAAAAAAATGCCTAACTAACAGGCATTTTTAATTAAATCTTAGATAATTAAGTTTTATTTGCCACCAATTTAACTTTTATTGGTTGGAAATATTTCTTGGATCCGTGCCGATCACACAATAACGATTATTTGATGCCAACCAACTCAATTTCGAAACAAAGAGTTTTTCCCGCCAACGGATGATTAAAATCAAACGTCACAACATCATCACTTAGTTTATAAACTGTTGCAGAAACAACTTGATCGTCAGGCGTTTGAAGCTGAACCGTCTGGCCTTCCGTTACCTGATTCGTTCCCAGCATGCTCCGAGAAAAATCTTTCATCAGTTCCTGCTTGTATTCTCCATAACCATTTTCAGGAGAAATAGTAACATCTTTTTTTTCTCCTTCTTCCATTCCAATCACTGCTTCATCAAAGCCCAGAACCACTTGCCCGCTGCCAACTTCAAAAGCTAGGGGATCTCTACCCTCGCTGCTATCAAACTCCATTCCATCTTCAAGCTTACCGCTGTAATGCACAAAAACGGTGTCGCCTTTTTTTACCGGCACGCAATCATCTCCTAACAAATTATTTATAAATCACTCTAGAGTAAACGTCATTAAGAAGCAACCTGGAGTGAGCCCCAAATTTCCGATAATTATGAACATAATGCTTATTTCGGTCACCGAAAGAACATGTGAAATAGGACTACGAAAAGCCGTGGGGACAAAGACAAGGGATATCCTGGCCCAGTTTTTAACTGAGGCGATAATTCTTACTGTACTTGGTGGAGCATTTGGTATCCTTCTTGGTTTTGGTGCAGGCAAAATGATTGCTCAATAAGTCGGTGTTTCCCCGGTTATTACCGGTTCATCAATCATTTTAGCTGTCGGCGTTTCCGCCATTGTCGACATAGTATTTGGGATTTACCTTGCCATCAAAGCCTTGTCCATGAGTCCGATAGACGCTTTGAAATACGAAGAATAAAGTGCCAACATTCCTGATAATTCAGCGATACCATCGTCCCCGATGGAAATTGTCATAAGCGAACGGAGTGAATCGAATGTAAAATACAGCAGAAAAACCGAATTAAGGTACTGCCTTTACACCCCCAAGCCATCCATGTCTAGCTTGTTCTTCGATTTCGATCAAAACTATAGCGCCAAGCAATGCTATAAGTTCAGTCTTGCAGCCATCGCAAAATGCATAAAATATTTATCTATTTCAACTAGATTAGATCTATACTCCGGAGACTCTTCTAGGGAGTCCAAAAACACCTCGCGTGCACGAACAATTTCTTTTAGTTGGCCTCTACGGTTTCGATCGGAAATTGTTAAATCAAATAGCTCTAATGTTCTATCTACCGCATTAATAAATGAAACATTATCATTCTGTTTTTTTGCTCGAATTACTCTACCAATTTCAGTACCGATGTTACCCATCTGTTCATAAAGCGAAAGCTTTTGCCACGAACCACTTGCCAATTGTTGATGTAGGTTATTCATTATTTATCAACTTTTCAACTATTTTAATAATCGTTTTTTTAATTTGGTCATTTTCTACGTCTCGCGAACGATTATTTTGTGAGGGACGGATATTTATCATTGAATCAAACTCGACAGTCTCTTCTTTCGGCTTTTCGAGATAGTAATTTATGCCCCATAAATCATTTTGGTTTGAACCATTCTCAATCAATATTGCCTCTTCATCAGCGTGAAGGTCTCCGCCGATAGCTATAATTTCTTTTTCAACATCCACGACAAACTTAACCATTTCACCAAATTGATTTGCAGCAATTTCTTTGATTTTATTAATAGAGATTGGTTTTTCAATAATTTTTATTTCTATCATGACCAGATTTTAACATATCACTGTCTGACATAAAATTCAAAATATTCGAAATCTAAAACATCTCCTAAGCCGCAAAGACTTAAGAGATTTTTTATTGTTTATGGTTACCATCCATGGTGTCATAGACATCATGGACACCTTTGGTGCTCAACTTGGCTCCCCGGGTAGGATTCGAACCTACGACCTAGTGGTTAACAGCCACCCGCTCTACCTGTTGAGCTACCGGGGAACAAATTTTATATTCTATTTTTTTTATTAAGCACCAACGAATTATACGATAAGGAAAATGGGGATTTCAAGTTATATTTGAAATCGATATTTTGTACACCCAACCAAACCTGAGCTCATTCCAAATAATCTTTAAGCTTCTCACTTCGAGAAGGCAAGCGTAGCTTGCTTAAGGTTTTTGACTCAATCTGCCTGATTCGTTCACGAGTAACACCAAAAACCCTCCCAACTTCTTCAAGCGTACGTGGGTATCCGTCTAATAGGCCAAATCTTAGCTCAATGACCTTTCTTTCTCTCTCGTTTAGCTCAAACAAAACATCCCCTATCTGTTCCTGTAATAACCTAAAAGAGGCAGCATCGATGGGAACTTGAGCTTCTTTATCTTCTATAAAATCTCCAAGCTGGCTATCTTCTTCTTCGCCAATCGGCGTCTCAAGCGATACGGGTTCCTGGGATATCTTTAAAATTTCCCGAACCTTTTCCGGCGTAAACTCCATCTTTTCTGCTATTTCTTCCGGCGTGGGTTCTCGACCCAAGTCTTGAAGCAACTGTCTCTGCACCCTAATAAGCTTATTTATCGTTTCCACCATATGAACGGGAATTCGAATCGTCCTCGCCTGATCGGCAATAGCTCGGGTTATCGCTTGCCTAATCCACCACGTGGCATAAGTTGAAAATTTATATCCTTTGCGGTAGTCAAATTTTTCAACTGCCCTAATCAAACCCAAATTTCCCTCTTGAATCAAGTCTAAAAAAAGCATTCCCCGGCCAACATAACGTTTGGCAATCGAAACGACAAGTCTTAAGTTTGCCTCAACCAATTTTCTCTTTGCAAATAGACCTTCTCGTTCTTTTCTTCTTAAACGCCTCTTGTCAAGCGCGGTCAGAACCTCTTCCTTTTCCTCAATTTCTTTGATGGCATTTTCTCCCGCTTCTATTTTCTTTGCCAACCTCACCTCGTCCTGACCCGTTAGCAAAGAGACTTTGCCGATCTCTTTGAGATACATTCGCACGGGATCATCGGTTGACACCTTCGTTGCAACTTCAAAATTTTTCTTAACTCCCAGCAGCTCATCTTCATTTTCTTCGGGTTCATCCTCAGCATCGGGAAGCGCCGCCGTTTCGATAGAATCAACTATATCAATATTCATGTTTGTCAATTCCGCATAAATATTTTCTATTTGCTCCGCAGTAAGATCAACTTCCTGAAGAACATCTGCAACCTCTTCCGCAGTAAGACTCCCCTTTTTCTTCCCAGTCGAAATCAACTTTTTAACTTCTTTAACTTCAAGCTCCTTAATTTTATGTTCCAAGCTTTTTCAGTCCTCCAAATAATTAAAATCTTTTTAAAATAATGCCTTATTTCTGTCTTAACTCTCTTTTCTTGTTTTCCAGCTCAATTAATTTTTTAAAAATAACATCGACGTCCGCTTGGTTGCTTGATGCATCAGCTTCTTTTAATTCGTTCCGTAATGTATTTATTTGACGCCCAAGAGAAAAATCCTTGAGCCGATTTAAAATATCTAAAAAATACTTATCCCAATTATCGGCATCAACATTTATTGACTCAAGAAGAAGAGAGGTAGCTAAATTAACGAGTTCTTTTTCGGAGATTAAACTAATAATGTCTGCCGGACTTAAATTTTCTCCTAAACGTCCTAAAAAAAATAAGAATAAGTCCCTATTTGCAGAATCAACGAAACACTCTTCCTCTATTTCGGTTAAGCAAGCTTTAATTTTATCGGGATGTTGCAAAATAAGCTTTAAAATTTCTCTTTCAGCTTTCGCCTGAGCATCCAACAACACTTTCGTTGAAGAATTCTTGCCCTTAACTTTTTGTCTTTTAACTTTTTTCATCTCCGTCAAAATGGAGTCATATGAAATACTTAATTTATCTCCTAATTTCTTCAAAAAATCCTCTCTTAAAACAGCACTATCTAAAAGCGCTATTATATCCACAGCCTCATTTACGGCTTTAGCCCTTTCCAGAGAATCCCCCAGCTTGTGCTTTAAAAGTACTTGGTTTATGCAAAACTCAACCAGGGAAACTGCGTTATCGATTCGGCTTCTAAAAAGATCCGCTCCCTCACTTGCAATAAAATCAGCGGGGTCTTTTCCGGCGGGCAAAGAAGCAATGAACACATCGACCTTCGACTGACTCAATAGTCCTAATCCTCTCTCGGCGGCTGCATTACCTGCCTTATCTGCATCGAATAACAGTATCACCTTATCGGTAAATCTAGATAGCAGATATAAATGATCTGACGTAAATGCTGTTCCTAGCGTTGCAACCACGCTTTTTATCCCCGCCTGAAACAAAGAAATAACATCCGTATAACCCTCGACAACAAGAGCGTAACCCGATCTTACTATCTCGTTTTTCGCTAGAGCTTGATTATATAAAGTTGAACTCTTATGAAAAATGGGTGTCTCGGGAGTATTTATATATTTCGGGAGACCATCTCCAATTATTCTTCCGCCAAAGGCAATGGATTTTCCTCTTAAATCAGATATCGAAAAGATGATTCTATTTCTAAATAAATCATGAATTCCCTTTCTCCCTTCAATAATCAAACCAACGGCAAGCAACTCCTTAGTATCGTATCCTTTTTTGATTAGAAATTTTAATAAGCTCTTGCCATCTGCTGGCGCAAATCCCAAATTAAAAACCCTGCATATGTTTTCATCATAACCACGCTTTTTTAAGTAACTTCTTGCCTTCTCTCCTTCTTTTGTTTTTAACAAAATATGGCTATAAAATTTTTGAGCAAGCTCGTTTATGTGATACATTCGCTCTCGGCGAGATGCTGCTTTGGAATCCGTGGGCTGCTCGTAACATAACGTAAAATTTAAATTCTCTGCGAGCAACTGAACCGCCTCAGGAAAATCAATGTTTTCAATCTTCATTAAGAAATTATATACGTTTCCCCCTTCTCCGCATCCGAAGCAATGATAGAGTTGTTTTCCGGGATCAACCATAAAAGAAGGAGTTTTTTCTTTATGAAAAGGGCATAAACCTTTAAAAAGCCGCCCCGCTTTTTTCAAGGAAACATAGCCAGATACAATTTCGACCAGATCGACCTTCTCTCTGATTTCGTTTATGTCATCTTCTTTTATGCGACCAAACACCCAAACACATCCCTTTGGTATTCTGATTTAAAAATTTTCCATAGAATTGCAGCCAACATCTGTGCTTACCTAATGTTTAATTATTCGACAAATAGACCAACAATCCTTGGGATGTAAAAAGAGGACGTTGATGCGCCCTCTTTTTAGTTTTTGTTGATTTAAAATCATGCCTAACGAAAAAGCGAGTTCACAAAAATAGGAGCAAAAACAAGTGAAACGATACTCATAATTTTAATCAATATATTCATTGAGGGACCCGAAGTGTCTTTAAAGGGATCTCCAACCGTATCCCCCACAACAGCAGCTTTGTGAGCATCGGAACCCTTTCCGCCAAGATTTCCTGCCTCGATATATTTCTTTGCATTATCCCAGGCGCCGCCAGCATTTGCCATCATAACCGCCATCAAAAACCCTGAAACAAGAACGCCAGCAAGCAAGCCGCCCAAAGCGTTCGGACCTAAAATTAAGCCAACCGCTATCGGAACAACTACTGAAATAAGACTGGGGATAACCATTTCCTTTAGGGCCGAAGCCGTGCTTATATCCACACAACGAGCATAATCAGCTTTAGCTTTTCCTTCCATGATACCCTTAATTTCTCTAAATTGCCTACGTACTTCTTCTATCATCGAAAAAGCAGCTTTCCCAACCGCCTGAATTGTAAGTGACGCAAAAAGATAAGGGCACATAACTCCTATGAAGATTCCGATTATCACCTTATAATTCAAAATATCAATAACGTTTAATCCAACGGCTTTTGTGTAAGCATTAAATAGAGCAAGTGAAGTCAACGCTGCCGAACCAATTGCAAAACCCTTCGCTATAGCAGCCGTTGTGTTTCCAACTGAATCCAAACTATCTGTTATCTTCCTAATCTCTGGCCCCAAACCAGCCATCTCTGAGATTCCACCGGCATTATCGGCAATTGGTCCATAGGCATCAACCCCAACAACTATGCCAGCCGTGGCAAGCATGCCAAGCGCGGCCAACGAGATCCCGTAAATTCCACCGCCTTTCATCGCCACCTCACCGGATACATAAGCGACAAAAATGCCCAAACACACCAAAATAACGGGCCACACGGTGCTCTTTAACCCCACCGAATAACCGGTTAAAATAACGGTTGCAGGTCCTGTTTTTGCGGAATTAGCTATCTCTCTTACGGGCTTATATGAGGCAGAGGTATACACTTCGGTTATAAATCCTATCGCAACCCCAGCCGCAAGCCCAGCTACAATTGCCCAAAAGAAAGCAATTTTTTCGGCGCCCAAAACCCAATACACTAAACCGAAAGAGGCAATAACCGCAAGTATCGCAGCAACATAAGTTCCTCTGCTTAAAGCTTTATGAAGATGAGTGCTGTTTTTGCCAACTCGAACAAAATATATTCCTATAATTGAACACACAATACCAGCCGCCGCAACTAGAAATGGAAGCAGCATTCCTTTTGGACCCAACACAATTGCCCCCAATGTCATCGCGGCAACTATTGAACCAACATAGGACTCGAACAAGTCAGCTCCCATGCCCGCAACATCACCGACATTATCACCCACATTGTCGGCAATGACGGCGGGATTCCTTGGATCATCTTCGGGGATACCCGCTTCAACCTTACCAACCAAATCCGCGCCAACATCGGCGGCTTTGGTATAGATGCCCCCACCTACACGAGCAAAGAGCGCAATCGAACTAGCTCCCAAAGCGAACCCATTTATAATTTCGTATCCGTTTGGATAATCTTTAAAAATTAAGAAAAATATACCTAAACCCAAAAGACCGAGACCGACAACGGTCATTCCCATTACAGCTCCACCTTTAAAGGCAACATTAAGCGCCTGAGCCACACCCTCTTTGGCTGCATTTGTGGTTCGGGCATTTGCCCTAGTAGCAATGCTTAAGCCAATAAATCCAGCGAGGGCAGATAAAACGGCTCCGCCTACAAAAGCCACGGCCGTAAAAGGATTAATGAACATAAAAAGCAAGATTGCCATAAACAAAACAAAGAATACCAAAACCTTATACTCTCGAGTTAAAAAGGCCATGGAACCCTCTTGAATCGCCTTGGAAATTTCCTGCATTTTCTCGTTGCCCGCAGGATACTTCATTACCGTACTTGCAAAATAACCGGCAAAAATCAAAGCTAACACACCAGCAAGAGGAGCAAGAACCCCTAAGTTTTCTACCATTTATAAATCTCCTTTCAAATAAATTTGAGTAATTTTAACATATATTACTGGTCATTAACATAAATTTTTTACATTATCCAAGCTTAAATATTACGACATCCACACTTTGGGCATAAAGAGTTTCCCAAATCTACCCAAGGCATATCTGTCGGTCATGCCAGCGACATAATCACATATCTTAACGGGAAGTTCGTCTCCATTCTTCGAATGAAATTCTTCCGGCATCTCCAGTGGATGATCTAAGTAATAAAAGAAGAGCATCTCAACGATTTTTTTGGCTTTTGGCTCCTCAATTTTTGCGGCGGAATTTATATAAATTTTTTCAAAAAGAAAGTTGCGCAACTCATTCATCGCCTCCGCAAAATCATCGCTTAATTGTATTTGCTCCCCACCCTTGCTCGCCTCAACCATGTTGAAAACCATATTGTTTATTCTGATTCCATGATGTTTGCCAAGAGTTTTAATAGAATCCGACGGGAGATCTTCCTCACTCATCATCCCCGCTCTAATAGCATCATCGATATCATGATTAATATATGCTATTCTGTCGGCAATTTTCACAATCTGCCCTTCGAGAGTCGAAGGCAAATTGTCGCCGGTATGATTTAAAATCCCGTCCCTGACCTCCCAGGTAAGATTCAACCCTTTCCCTTCGTACTCCAGATAATCAACAACGCGAAGGCTCTGCTTGTTATGTTCAAAGGATTCAGGTGCATCCTTAAAATCTTTTTTTATCTTTTGCAAACACTCTGTCAGCGCGTCTTCCCCTGTATGACCAAAGGGCGTATGACCCAAATCGTGTCCCAAAGCAATGGCTTCCGTTAAATCCTCGTTTAATCTTAATACTCTGGCAATCGTGCGGGATATTTGAGTAACCTCAAGAGTATGAGTTAAACGATTACGATAGTGGTCACCCTCGGGGGCCAAAAAAACCTGAGTTTTGTGAGAAAGACGTCTAAATGACTTCGAATGAATTATCCTATCTCTATCTCGTTGAAATTCTGTCCTTAAAAGACATGGTTTAAGAGGAAATTTTCTACCTTTGGAATTTACGCTAAACTGAGCATGCGCTGAAAGGAATCTTTTTTCATTTTCTTCTAGCATTTCGCGTATATTCATCGTTTACTTTAAAATCAACTTTCACTTACTGTCTTGCGTGCTTCTTCAAAAATTCTTATCCCTAAAATCTTTGCTCTTTTAACCGCATTTGAATCTTCTTCTACTGGCCTTACGCCACAAACACCTTGATGACCCGCATCAAATTCAAATGCTCCATCGCCCACAATATTCATACCTTGAATTAACATCATATCGTGAAGAGTTCTAATTGTGGATTCCTGACCTCCAAATTTTGAGGCGCCAACCGCTACGGCTCCACCAATCGTGCCCAAAAGCAACTTTTCAGTTCTTAAGGCCCTTGTTTTGTCCCAATATGCCTTAAGTTGAGCTGAAACTGTTCCAAAATAGACGGGGCTTCCGAGAATAATGGCATCCGCCTTGCTTAAATGCTCAAATGATTCTTCTAACAATGTTCCCTCAAAACAACTTCTGTTGCACGGGCTTGAACAAGCGTCACAATAAGGCTTTTTTTGTCCTTCAAAAACATCACAAACATTTTCAATGAAAACGGTTGCCCCCTTCTTTTTCGCCTCCTCCAATGCTACGCACAACAGATGCGCAACATTTCCATCATTGTGAGGGCTTCCATTTATTCCAACAATTAACATGTTTCACCTCAAATTGGCTAATAGTTATTAGTTTGTAGCTTTGAGATTACTTCGTCACTTTGTTCCTCGTAATGACAAGAAAGGATTAAGCATTAATCCTTTCTTGTCACCTGCCATCAGCCACCTGCCCGCCATTGACTGCGTCTTCAGGCGCTGGCAGGCGGGTCAGCTGTCAGCTACTTCGTTGTATCTTCACTAACACCGATGGCAGCTTGTGATGCAGCAAGACGCGCCAACGGAACTCGATAGGGTGAACAGCTCACATATGTAAGCCCTGTTTTGTGGCAAAACCCAATTGAAGATGGCTCTCCACCGTGCTCACCACAAATACCCAACTTGATATCAGGTTTGGTTTTGCGGGCAAGCTTGCAGGCAGTATCCACAAGGTGGCCCACACCTTTCTGGTCGAGAACCTCAAAGGGGTTGACCGGCAATATCTTGTCTTCGAGATACCTGGCTAAAAACTTGGCCTCAGCATCATCACGGCTAAAACCAAATGTTGTTTGGGTCAAATCATTGGTACCGAAAGAGAAAAATTCGGCGCTTTCGGCAATTTTATCCGCAGTTATGGCTGCTCTTGGCAACTCAATCATCGTCCCTATCTTGTATGCCACATCCATCTTTCTTTCATCCAAAACTTCTTTGACTGTTTTTTCGGCTTTTTCGCGTGTTATTATAAGTTCGTTTGCGTGAGAGACCAATGGGATCATTATTTCAACTACCGGCTCGAAACCTTCTTTTTTGACACTGCAAGCCGCTTCCATAATTGCCCTCACCTGCATCTTGTAGATCCCGGGATAAATCACACTGAGGCGACAACCCCTCAAGCCCAACATCGGGTTCATCTCAGTTTCAGCTCTTACTTTATGTAAAAGTTTCTCCTTCGCTGCAATCTCAACTTCAGACACACCCTTGAATCTCATCTCAACAAGTTCAACTCTTAAATCCGCTAGATTGGGAAGGAATTCATGGAGCGGTGGATCCAAAAGTCTTATGGTTACCGGCAAACCCGTCATCGCCTTAAAAATGCCCTCGAAATCCACTCTTTGGTGGGGTAATAATTTTTCTAATACTTTTTCTCTCTCTTCATCCGTCTCCGACAAGATCATCTGTTGTACTAAAGGTAAGCGTTCGTCACCGAAAAACATGTGTTCGGTTCGGCAAAGCCCTATCCCTTCTGCTCCAAATTCTCTGGCCTTTTTGGCATCTTCTGGTGTATCGGCGTTAGCTCTTACGCCAAGTTTTCGATATTTATCCGCCCACTCAAGAATTTTTTGTAAATCTGGGCTTACGCTGGGCGGGATAAGCGATACCTCACCTAAAATTACTCTACCAGCGCTCCCGTCAATGCTTATAATATCCCCAGCTTTAATGGTCTTTCCATTAAGCTTAAAAAGTTGATTTTCCAAATCGAGATTAAGCGCTTCGCAACCCGCAACACAGGGCTTACCCATGCCCCTTGCCACCACGGCAGCATGACTTGTCATTCCCCCGTGGACGGTAAGAACACCTTGTGCCGCAATTACGCCATGAATGTCATCGGGCGTGGTTTCCCATCTTACCAATATAACTTTCTTCCCAGCATTGTTTTCTTCTTCAGCAGTATCAGCATCAAAAACCACTTCGCCGGTTGCGGCTCCAGGAGAAGCAGGCAGACCAGTTGCCAAAACCTCCAATTCTGCCTTCGGGTCTATTCTAGGATGAAGCAACTGATCCAATTGAGCGGGGTCAATTCTTTTTATTGCTTCCTCCTCAGTAATCAACCCTTCGTTCACCATATCAACGGCAATCTTAAGAGCGGCTACCGCTGTTCTCTTGCCTGTTCTTGTCTGAAGCATATAAAGTTTCCCTTGCTCTATGGTAAATTCAACGTCTTGGACATCACGATAATGTTTTTCCAAATTGTCCATAACTTTCATCAATTCTCCATACACACCAGGCATTTCCGCACCCAGTTCATCCAAGGGCTTAGGTGTGCGAATACCCGCAACAACATCTTCACCCTGAGCATTGATTAAATACTCCCCAAAGGAGTCCTTTTCGCCCGTTGAAGGGTTCCTGGTAAACGCAACACCAGTAGCAGAATCATTGCCCTTATTTCCAAAAACCATGGTTTGAATATTAACGGCTGTTCCTAAATCGTCTGATATTTTATATGTCTTGCGGTAGGTTTTTGCTCTGGGATTGTTCCAAGATTCAAAAACGGCGTTTATTGCCTTATCCAACTGAACCTTTGGGTCTTTGGGAAACTCTTTGCCTGTTTTTTCCTTCACAATGTTTTTATAAATCCCAACCAACTCTTTTAGATCATCCGCCGTAAGTTCAGTGTCTTGTTTAACCCCTCGCTTTTTCTTCATCGCTCTAAGTTCATGTTCAAACTTTTCCCTATCAACCTTAAGAACAATATCTGAAAACATCATAATGAATCTCCTGTAAGCATCGTAGGCAAACCTTTCGTTTCGAGTTTGCCTGACAAGCCCATCTATCGTCTCGTCGTTCAAGCCAAGATTTAAAACCGTATCCATCATTCCCGGCATCGAAAAAGGAGCTCCTGAGCGAACAGAAAGCAACAAGGGATCGTTGGTATCCCCCAACTCTTTTGATAGTTTTGATTCCAACCTCCTTTGGTGTTCTTCAATTTCTTCCGTAAGCCCATCGGGGTATTTCCTAATCTTTGAGTATTCATTACAAGCTTCTGTAGAGATCGTGTAGCCCTGGGGCACCGGAAAACCAAGTCTAGTCATCTCGGCCAAGTTAGACCCCTTGCCGCCTAATAAAAATTTCATACCTGTATTTCCTTCTTCAAAATCGAAAACATACTTCTTGTTTGACATTACAAACCCCCTAAATGTTTATTAAATGTGGCTATTGTAATATTTTAATATTTCGCTAGCCGTTTCTTCAATCGCTCGATGAGTTATATTTATAATTCTACAACCAATCTTTTTCATTACGGAACGAGCAAACTCAACTTCCTTCAAAATATAAATTATATCCGCATATCCATTTTTTGGAGAACCCAACGTCTCAAGACGTTGGGTTCTAAACTCTTTTAACAACTCGGCTTCTGTGTCAAGTCCCACTATCTTTTCAGGCAATATTTCAAATAGATCCTTAGGTGGCTCGATCCCATAGACCAGCGGCACATTCGCCACTTTCCAATCCCGGTAAGCCAAATACACAGAAAGCGGAGTTTTTGAAGTTCTGGAAACCCCGATAAGAACTATTTCTGCTTTTTTGAGATCTTTTAAATTTCTGCCATCGTCATGTTTTACAGCAAAATTTAAAGCCTCAATTTTTGAAAAATATCCATTACTTATTTTCCTGGAAGCGCCCGGTTTTAATTCAGGCGGAGTGCAGGTAACTTCATTTAATACCTCTATCGCGGGACCCAATATATTTAATCTGGGAATCCCCAATTCATCTGCCCTGCTTTCCAAAAAACTGATTAATTTCTGGGAAACCAACGTGTAAAATACAATACTTCGACCATTTTTGGCTTTGTTTAAAACTTCTTCGATTTGACTTTCATCAACAATTTTGGTCCATTTTACTATATCAAAATCCTCAGTAAACTGGCTTGCGGCAGCTTCGGCCACTTGCTCGGCAGTATCACCCAGCGAGTCGGAAAACACATAAATCGTTATCGGCATTGCCATAAATCATCCTTTTGTTAACCTTAAATTTGTTCGACCCAGAAATAATTTTTCCTTCAAATCGGCTCATCCTGCAGCTATGGCTAACTTAGAGAAATCAGCAACCGATTCAAACACTTGAACACATTTATTCAACAACTTGATTCGGTTATTTTTAAGCTCTTTTTCTTTTGCCATCACCAAAACCTCATCGAAAAATTTATCCACAGCAGGTCTAAGTTCAGCCAAAATTTTCATAACTTTTTCGTAGTTATCGACCTCAAAAGCCTTTTTTATATCCCTTTCCGATAGCAAAACAACCGAGAACAAAACTTTTTCCTCTTCTTGCTCAAATAATTTTTCATCAACCAGCATTCCGACTTTGGATACAGCTAGATTTTTACACCTAATGAAGGCCGTAAACAAGTCCTTCATTAAAACTTCATCTCTATACTTGGACATAACCTTAACTTTTTCTCTGAGAACAGACATATTATTAAGACCCGCGGCCAAAACCGCGTCTATTACATCATACCGAAATCCCACATTTAAAAACTGCTGCTTTAAACGGGCAAGAAAGAAATTCTGCAGCTCTTTTAAAACATCTTCTTTACCCTGATTAAATTTTACGCCTTCGACTTTAAACTGTTCGAAAGAGAAATCAAAAAGCTCGGTGAGCAAAAGGTTTAATTTTTTATTGAGTACGATGCTTATTATACCCTGAGCTTGGCGACGAAGAGCATAGGGATCTTCTGAACCTGTTGGTAGAAACCCCACCGAAAAACAACCAACTATCGAATCAATTTTATCCGCAATGCTTACGATGTTCCCAACAGAAGTTTCAGGTAAAATTCCATCTGAGTGCCGAGGCAAGTAATGTTCGAAAATGCCCTTAGCTACCACTTCGTTTTCCCCTGACAACAAAGCATATTCTCTACCCATTGTTCCCTGAAGGTCGGGAAACTCAATAACCATTGCGGTTACCAAATCTGCTTTGCTTAAATAAGCGGCTCTTTTTGCATAATCTTTTGTTAATTTTTCAACCTTCAATCTTTCCGCAATGAACTCGGATAACTTTTCCACCCTCTTAACTTTGCCATAAATCGTCCCAAGTTTTTCCTGAAAAACAACACCTTTAAGGTCTTCAATTCTATCTTTAAGTGGCATCTTGCCATCTTCCTCAAAGAAAAATTTTGCATCTGCAAGCCGAGCGCTTAAAACTCTTTCGTGTCCTCTCCTTATAATATCGTCATAAGAGGGGTCCCCGTTATGAACGACGATAAACTTGGATTTTAATTTACTGTCAACCCCCTCAACAGGAAAATAACGCTGGTGAGATTCCATGGCGGTTGTCAAAACCTCTCTGGGCAAAGCCAGGTAATCATTTAAGAACGTGCCACAAATCGCATGAGGAGATTCCACCAGATTTATAACTTCGGCCAAAGTTTTTGGATTTAGAACAACTCTCTCTGAACCTTCTTTCAGCAAACCTCTTATATCGTCTCTGATAATTCTCTCACGTTCTTCTTTATCCACCACCACTTTAGCTTTTTTTATCGAAGGAAAATAAGTCTCACAACCTTTAATCTCAATAGGGTTATTTACAAAAAAACGATGCCCCCATGTCAAATTGCCCGATACCAAATCTCCGAACGAAAAACGTATAACTTCCTCCCCATATAAAGCCAAAATCCAGCGTACTGGTCTAACGAAGCGAGTGGTATCGCCTTGCCATCTCATTGATTTTAGAAATGATATGGACGAAATTAAGTCGGGCAAAATCTTAGGGAGTATTTTCGCCGTCTCTTTACCTTTTTCTTTCTTGATTACATAAGCGTAAGTTCCTTCTGAAGTCTCTTTAATTTTTAAATTGGAAACTTTTATACCTTGAGACTTTGCAAAACCTTCAGCAGCAGCGGTGGGCATTCCATCATTGGCAAATGCAATCTTTGCGGGTGGACCTTTTATTTCGATTTTCTCTTCTCTTTGCCGTGATTCTAAACCGATCACTTGTAAAATTAATCGCCGGGGTGTTCCATAGGTTCTTATTTCAAAAAAAGAAAGTTTGTTTTCACCAAATAGCTTTGTAGCAATATCCTTTAACTGCTCATTTCCTGCATAAATTGCGGCAGATGGCATCTCTTCTGTTCCTATTTCCAAAATTAAATCCCTTGCTTCCATCAACACTCCCAGTTAGTAATTAGTTAACAGTCTGTCGAATTTTGTCATTGTGAGAATCCCGACATTATCTCATCGTGCCTACCGCCGTACCTTATCTGCAGGCAGGCGATGACATTTTATATATTATTCAATAGTCTCACTCACACCCTAACTCAGAAAATATTTCAGGGTTATCCCTTCAAATTCCTAATTCCTAATTCCTAATTCCTCACTTTACCCTATACCCCTTACCTTTTTTCCACTCCTTGCTTCCCGAGAAGCGGAAAACCCATCTCTTCCCTTTGGGCTAGATAAGATTTTGCGCATTTTCTTGCAAGTTCTCGAATCCTTGCAATAAAACGCGTTCTTTCGGTTACACTTATTGCTCCCCTGGCGTCTAAAAGATTAAAAACATGAGAACACTTAAGAACATGATCATAAGCAGGAAAAACTAGATTTTTGGACAAAACATAATTACATTCCTTTTCAAATCCATTGAAAAGATCGTTTAGCATACCTGTATCTGCTACCTCAAAATTATATCTGGACCACTCCGCTTCCCCGCGGTGATGAACGTCTCCATACATTACTCCATCTACCCACTCTAAATCGAAAACATTGTCTTTTTCCTGAATATACATGGCAATTCTTTCTAAGCCATAGGTTAGTTCAACTGAAATTGGCTTCAAATCCATGCTCCCAATTTGCTGAAAATATGTAAATTGGGTAATTTCCATCCCGTCCAACCAAACTTCCCAACCCAATCCCCAAGCACCCAAGGTGGGGGATTCCCAATCATCTTCAACAAAACGTATGTCGTGTTTTTTGGGGTCTATACCGATTTGTTCAAGACTTTTAAGATAAATATCTTGTACATCTTCAGGCGGAGGCTTGAGCACAACTTGAAATTGATAGTAATGTTGTAATCGATTTGGATTTTCACCGTAACGACCGTCAGTGGGTCTCCGAGATGGCTCAACATATGCAACCTTCCAAGGCTCGGGACCCAGACACCTTAAAAACGTATGAGGGTTAAACGTGCCCGCTCCAACTTCTAAATCATAAGGTTGCCCGATAACACATCCATAATCGGCCCAATAATTCTGCAATTTCATAATTATTTCTTGAAAATTCATAAACATCCCCACACGCTATTAATTTAACAATAAAACCTCTTCCCTAAACTACACAAACACGAGGAGTGAAAGAACTTTTTGTGGATCCTCTTGGCCTGGATTCCATCGATACTTTTTTTCGGATTTAATAACAAGATATTCAAATTCTACTTGTATATCGTCAATCTTTCAATCCATCTATACATTCCCTGCTTCTAAGCCGAGCGTGTACGTGAAAGTCAACATACTTACGGACAATTACGACTACTTCCCTTCTTAAATTTCCCAAAATCTTGATCTTATCAAAATCATCAACATTAGCCTTTAATAGCTTTGAAAGAAAATCAGCACTCTGAGAAGCTATGGGGATAGGAGCTATCTCGATTCCAGACTTTAAACAATTGTGATTCCCGCAACTTTCACAAATAACTCCCCCTCTTTCACAACTAAAAAAAGTTTTCCTAAAGAGATTTGTGGTTTTATCACAGACAACGCACCTGCCAAGAACGGGCATAAACCCGGAAAGCAAAAGAAGTTTTAGGTCGAATGCCACCAAAAAAAGATCTATATTATTATTAATTTCAGATAATGCTTTTAAACTTGATAAAAGAAAATCAAAAACCCTTTTGTCTTTTTCGCAATCAACCGATATTTTGTCAACCAAATCAAGCATAGACAATCCATAAGCAATTTTGTTTAAATCTTCTCTGATTTCTGAAAAAGAGACGACGCTTTCAGCTTGAGTAATTGTATCTAAGCTTTTTCCTTTGTAAAGCAAAAGGTCTACATGCGTAAAGGGCTCAAGTCTACCTCCAAACTTGCTCTTGGTTCGCCTAACCCCTTTCGCAACAGCGCTTACTTTTCCGTGAGATTC
>DSBK01000002.1 GCA_011046085.1 Actinomycetota bacterium | reverse complement strand
GATAAGGCCAATTTAATTAGCAAGAGTTGCACGCTAGAGGTTTCATCGCCGGGGATAGAAAGGCCATTGAAGAAACCAGAACATTTTAAGAAGTATGTTGGTTCAAAAATTTTTGTTAAAACAGAGGAAGCCATAGAGGGAAGAAAGCAATTTAAAGGATTTCTTGAGTTTGCAGGAGATGATGTTTTTGTAGTTAATTGTGATGCTGATAAATATGAAATTCCGTACGATATGTTGAAAAAAGCACATCTCTTAGTTGATGTTGAATTTTAAAGTTATGAAAGGAGTATTAAGGTGAATCTGGATTTAATGGATGCTATTAGACAGATTGAAAGAGAAAAGAAAATAGATCCGGAGGCGATTTTGGATGCGCTTAAAGTTGCCTTAACGTCGGCATATAAGAAAAATTACGATGCTGTTCCGAATGTTTATGTTGAAATACATCCGGAAACCGGTGAAATTAAGGTATTTTCGCGTGAAGAAGTTGAAAAAGATGGCAAAACGGAGATGGTTGAAAAGGAAATTACCCCGAAAGATTTTGGTCGAATTGCTGCTCAGGCAGCTAAGCAGGTGATACTTCAAAGGATAAGAGAAGCAGAGCGCGAGATGATGTATGATGAGTATATTGACAGAGAGGGCGATATTGTAACGGGGATTATTCAACAAAGTGATCAACGTTATACCTTGGTTAATTTGGGCAGGGTTGAAGCACTTTTGCCTCACACAGAGCAGGCTCCGGGAGAAAGATACGAGCATGGGATGCGCGTTAAGGCTTACATTGTTGAGGTAAGAAGAACCACGCGCGAACCCCAAATAATTGTTTCCAGAACTCATCCCGGGTTGCTTAAGCGATTGTTTGAACTTGAGGTCCCCGAAATCTTTGACGGCTATGTTGAGATTAAATCGGTTGCGCGTGAGCCAGGATATAGGTCAAAGGTTGCAGTGTCTTCAAGAGACGAAAGCATCGATCCTGTTGGCGCATGTGTTGGACCGAAAGGGGCTCGAGTGCGTATGGTTGTAGCTGAGCTGCGCGGAGAAAAAATCGATGTAGTTAAGTGGAGCGAGGATCCGAGCATATATGTAGCCAATGCTTTAAGCCCCGCTAAAGTTAAAAAAGTTTCAGTAAACGAGAATATGAGGGTGGCTAAAGTAGTTGTTCCCGATGACCAACTTTCTTTAGCTATCGGCAAAGAGGGTCAAAATGCTCGTTTGGCAGCAAAACTTACAGGATGGAAGATTGACATAAAGAGCGAGACCAAATTTGCTGAAGAAACAGAAACTAAGCCTGGTGTAGAAGCTGAAGAAAAAATCACTTCTGTTAAAAAAGATTTGTGTCAGGCTGTTACTAAATCAGGGGAACCCTGTAATAACAAAGTAAGGCCCGGAAGCAAATTTTGTGGGGTTCATAAGGGATTAGAAAGAGCAGATGATTAGTAGGAAAATTCCCACGAGAAGATGTGTTAGCTGCAAGAAATCTTTTCCAAAAAAAGAACTTGTTCGCATAGTCAGGACGCCTTCAGGGGAAGTAAGGGTTGATTTAACGGGTAAGGCAAATGGCAGGGGGGCATATGTTTGTAGTCTGGAATGTTTTAATGAGGCAATTAAGAAAAAAAGATTTGTAAATGCCTTAAATATTGGTATAGACAACGAAACGACGAAGGTCTTGGTTGAAGAATTAGATCGGATTATGAAAAAAGAAAGCTGTTTTTATGAAAGGTGATTTAATTGGGCATAAGGGTTCATGAACTAGCAAAGGAAATGAAAGTTTCAAGCAAAGAATTGATGGAGAAGCTTGAAAAAGAGAACATAGGGGTCAAGAATCATTTTGCGATTCTTGAAGACAATGTGGCTGATTTACTGAAAAAAGGTGTCTCTGGGGTAGAAAATAAGGGGGAATCATCAGTTAAATCCATTAAATTAGAGAAAAAAGAGAAGGAAGCCACAAAAAAGCAAGACGAAACAGGGAAGAAGATTCCGGAAGAGAAAAAGGAAGATAAACCCGAAATAAAAATTGGTGAGGGGTCGACCGTAAAGGAAATTGCTGACGCATTTAAGAAAAATCCGACGGAGATTATTAAGATTCTTATGAGTTTGGGAGAAATGGTTACGATTAATCAGCCAATAAACAATGAAGCAATTGAAATTTTAGGAGAGGAATTTGGTTATCAGGTTAAAGTGATCAGCTTGGAAGAGGAGATGGAAGAAGAAGTTGTCGAAGAAGCTCCCGATGATTTGGAGCCCCGTTCCCCCGTGGTAACCATAATGGGACACGTTGATCATGGCAAAACTTTATTGTTAGACGCGATACGGAAAACCGACGTTGTTTCAACAGAAGCCGGTGGCATTACTCAGCACATTGGGGCATACCAAGTGGAACGAAATGGGAAAAAGATAACCTTCATTGATACTCCGGGACACGAAGCTTTTACGGCTATGCGGGCGAGAGGCGCTAAAATCACCGATATTGCGGTGCTTGTTGTCGCTGCCGACGATGGGGTAATGCCTCAATCGGTGGAAGCAATTGATCATGCTAAGGCCGCTGGTGTTCCTATCTTGATCGCAATAAATAAAATAGATAAACCAGAAGCCAATCCCGATAAAATTAAACAACAGCTTACAGAGTATGGTCTGGTGTCGGAAGATTGGGGAGGAGATACAATATTTGTCAATGTATCAGCTAAAGAAAAAACAAATTTGGATGAACTTCTTGATATGATATTGCTTCTTGCGGAGATAAGTGAAATCAAAGCTAGCACCAAAGGGATGGTTAGCGGTACTGTTATCGAAGCTTTTTTGGATAAGGGAAGGGGGCCTGTTGCAACGGTATTATTGCAACGAGGAACTTTAAAAGTTGGCGATTCTGTGGTTGCGGGTTATTCATATGGCAAGGTAAGGGCCATGATAGACGATAAGGGGAAGCGCATATCTGTTGGAACACCAGGTCAACCAGTAGAAATAATTGGGTGGTCTTCTACTCCGCAAGCTGGTGATATTTTAAAACAAGTAACGGATGAAAAAAGGGCTCGTCATGTTTCTGAAGAACGCTTATTAAAAAAGAGAGTTCTTGAAAGAGAATCGCATAAGCGTGTTGCTTTGGAAGGTCTCTTCGATCAAATTAAAAAGGGCGAGATAAAAGATTTAAACCTTGTAGTAAAAGGGGATACGCATGGCTCCGTGGAGGCATTATGCGATGCTTTAGATAAAATCGATCAGGAAGAGGTATGTGTAAGAGTTATTCATAAAGGAATAGGAGCCATAACGGAGACGGACGTAATGCTTGCCGCAGCTTCAAATGCTGTTGTTGTGGGATTTAATGTTCGTCCTGATGTTAAAGCAAAAGTGCTTTCTGAAAAAGAAAATGTCGATATGAGAACATATAGGGTAATTTATCAAGTTATTGAGGATATTGAGGCTGCCAGAAAAGGATTATTAAAACCAACGATTGAGGAAGTTGAAGTGGGCCAAGCTGAAATAAGAACCGCATTTAAGGCATCAAAAATTGGAACTATTGCCGGTTGCTTCGTTACTCAGGGTGAAGTAAATAGAAAAGTTCAGGTTAGGGTCGTACGTGATGGCAACATTGTCTATGAAGGAACAATAGCTTCTCTTAGGCGCTTTAAAGAAGATGTTTTTTCAGTTAAAAATGGATTTGAGTGTGGTATTCGCATTGAAGGTTTCAATGATATAAAAGATGGCGATGTTTTAGAATTCTTTCAAATAGTTGAAAAACCTGCAATTTAACTAGAGTGTTTGATGTAAAATGGTTTTAGGTTTATTGGAACTTGAATTACATTTACCGTATTGTAATTCGCTAAAAAGCAAAAGAAAAATAGTAAAGAGTATAATCCATAAGGTTAGAAACAGATATAATGTTTCGATTAGCGAGATGGATAATAATGATTTATGGCAACGAACCCTCATTGGAATTTCCTGTGTTTCAAAGACAGAAAATAATGTGAAAAACTTGTTTGAAAAGATAGAGAAGGAAATATTTGACACACATCTCGTTAACAAAATTGATAAAAAAATCTCCATCTTTGACTCCAGAATCTAGTTGAAAAGTGAGGAAACATTGAATTATCCGCGCGCCTTAAGGGTGGCCGAGGCAATAAAAGAAGATGTTTGTTATATAATCAGCATGCTAAAAGATCCCCGAGTTGGAATAATTACGGTGATGGGAGTGAAGGTTTCTGCCGACTTAAAAAACGCGACCGTCTTCATAAGCTCTCTTGACTGTTCAAAAAAAGAAGAGATTCTGGGGATTTTGGACAATGCCAAGGGTTATATTCGAACCGAATTGGGGAAAAAATTACGATTAAAGTACTTGCCCGAGCTTTCTTTTAAGTGGGATGAGTCTGTGGAGCGAGGAATAAAAATATCGAGAATTATACAAAGTGTAAAAAAAGCAGAAGACGATAAAGAAAATAACAAGTAGTACAGTTTTTTTTGAGGAGTTTGTATGTCTTTTAAACACAAAAAGGGCACAGAGGTTGATATCCAATCGATTGGAAAGATTGTCAGAGAAAAGGAACACTTTGTTTTGGCGACACATGTGCAGCCTGACGGAGACGCGGTTGGTTCCATATTGAGCTTGGGATTGACACTAAAAGGGCTTGGAAAAAAAGTTTTTATGAGCTTGGGGCAACCTCAGACTCTTGGTAAACAAAATGCGGAGAAAGGTTCACTTGTCCCCCCCCAGTATCTTTTTTTGCCTGGCAAGAACCTACTTTCTAAGCCTTCTCAATGTCCCGACGAAACGAAATGCTTCATATCTCTCGATTGTGCTAGTTTTGAACGACTCGGAAGTCTTAAGCAATTTGCTAAAAATGCATCACTTTTTATAAACATAGATCATCATCGGGATAATGATAAATTTGCCCATCTAAACTTCGTTGATGAGGAATCGCCGGCAACGGCAGAGATTGTTTACAGATTGATTAAGGCTTTGGATTATGAGATTGATAAAGACATTGCAACCTGCTTATATGTGGGTCTTGTTACAGATACGGGAAGATTTCAATATTCAAATACAAATAAGGCGGCTTTTCAAATGGCCCTAGAACTTTTGGATTACGGAATTTCCCCTTCCTTTGTTTTTAGCAACGTATATGAAAATACTTCGTTTTCATATTTAAAACTATTTGGGAAAATCTTGCAAAACATTAAATTTGCTTCTGGAGTGGCATATACAACTCTCAAAAAAAATGACTTGGTTTCTTTGGGGGTCAAAATAGAAGAAACGGAAAATTTGGTTGATGCGCTAAGATCTATCGGCGATGCTAAGGTTGCAGCGATTTTAAAAGAAGTTGATGGTGGAAGATGGAAAGTTAGTCTTAGATCAAAAAACGAGATAGATGTGAGCGGGGTGGCAAAGGCGTTGGGTGGTGGAGGACATCGTAATGCAGCAGGTTACTTATCTAGAGAAAACAGAGAAGATACTATTAGAACAATGTTGGAGGCTTTAAAGGATTTATGAGCTTAGACGGTCTTATTGTTATAAATAAACCTGCCGGCATTACATCGCACGATGTGGTTGAAAAGGTTAGAGCAATTTTGAAGATAAAAAAAGTCGGGCATGTGGGAACGCTCGACCCGGACGCAACAGGTGTTTTGGTTTTACTGGTTGGAAAAGCCACAAAGATTGCCCGTTTTTTGCAAAACGACGATAAAGAGTATAAAGCCAAAATGATTCTGGGGCTCAAAACGGACACCCAGGATCTTTCGGGCAAAGTTATCTCCAAAACTGAATGTGATATTTCCGAAGAAGATGTAAGGTGCGCTCTAGCTCATTTTAAGGGCAACATTTCTCAAACGCCACCGATGGTATCAGCAGTTAAAATAAACGGAAAACCTTTATACAAACTTGCGCGAGAAGGAAAGGAAGTTTTTCGTCCGCCAAGAGATATCAATATCCATAGCATAGATTTTTTGAGTATGCCAAAGGGGTTAAACCCAGAAGTTACTTTTAAAGTAGTGTGTTCAAAAGGCACATATATAAGGACCCTCTGCTCCGACATCGGAGATTTTCTTGGATGTGGAGCTTGTCTTGAGTCATTGGTTCGTACGCGTTCCGGAGATTACTGCTTGGGTGCCAGCTTTTCAATTGAAGAAGTTAATGAGTTGTGCAAGTCCTATCTTTTTGAAAATTTTTTGATATCAATACAGAATGCCTTAAAAAAATTTCCGATATTTATTATTAAAGAAACTTCTGTTAAAGATGTTTTAAACGGTTGTTTTTTAACGGACAAAATGGTTGATGGGAAACCAAAAGAAACAAAAGAAGAACAATATGTTATGTTGCTTAATGCAGAAGGGGGCTTACTTGCAATATCTGAGCTAATTAATCCCCAAAATGGGAGTTTATTAGCAAAACCAATTTGTGTTTTTCCTGGTGAGGTTGCAGTTTGAAAACAATATTTGGGTTTGAAAAATTAAAAACTCAAAGTAAGAAAAGCATCGTCTCCATCGGTGTCTTTGACGGTGTACACAAAGGTCATCAAAGAATAATTGAAACGGCCGTGAAAGATGCTCGAGCTTTAAATGGGCAAAGCGTTGTTATCACATTTGAGCCGCATCCACTTGAGGTGCTTGATCTCCGGAGCCATCCGCTCGTCCTTACAAGTTTGGAGTTAAAAGAAAGGCTTATCGGTCAAATGGAGGTAAATTTGTTATTGGTTATTAAGTTTACCCCCGAATTTGCTCGCATGTCTGCAAAAAGTTTTGTTGATAAAGTTCTTATCGATAAACTTAATTTAACCGAAGTTGTGGTAGGCGAAGGTTTTAAGTTTGGCAGTGGCTCAGAGGGCGACATTAATTTCTTAACTAATTATGGAACAGAGAAAGGATTTAAAGTAAAAAGCATTCCCCTTATGCTTGTGGACAATAAGCCCATAAGTAGTACCAGAATAAGGGAGCTCCTGGAGCTCGGAAAGATTGCCAAAGCTGTTAGAATTTTGGGTCATTATCCAAAACTGATCGGTATAGTAACGCGAGGTTGCGGCAGAGGAAAAGATGTTGGATTTTGCACGGCGAATATTAAGACCGAAGACAAGGCATCTGTGCCATGCGATGGTGTCTATGCTGGTTTTGCAAAAATAAATTCAGAAAAGAAAACATGTCTTATAAACATTGGCTCTTGCCCCACCTTTCATATAGAAGAACCCAGAATAGAGGTTCACATAATTGATTTTAATGAGAATATTTATGGTGAAAGAATTGAGATTGAAATTGTCGAAAAACTTCGTGAGCAAATAAAATTCGAAAATAAGGAAGCTCTTGCTGTTCAGATTGGAAAGGATATTAATAGAACAAAAGAACTGTTGAGCTGAAAGTTTACGTAATCTAATGAGTGTGATAGTATTGAACAAGCATAAAAATGAGCTAAAAATTCAACCCTTAACTAGGATGACGAGTCACCGACGTCAATCTTGGTTTAGGGGGGTACAATATAAGGAGGTGGAAAGAATGACCATGTCATTAGAGGGAAAAGCCGAAATTGTCAAGAAATATGGCTTACATGAAAAAGATACAGGTTCCCCCGAAGTTCAGATTGCAATCCTCACAAAGAGGATAAGCGACCTCACCGATCATCTAAAAGAACACAAAAAGGATTTCCATTCAAGGCACGGATTGTTAAAAATGGTTGGGCGAAGAAGAAAGTTGTTGAATTATTTAAAGGATTCTGAAATCGAAAGGTATCGAGAGATCGTAAAAAAACTTAATTTGCGCGGTTAAAAAGATAAAGATTATTTTTATTATATGGGAGGTTAAATACTGAATGAATGTTGTTACAAAAGAGTTGGAGCTCGGCGGAAAGACCATGAGTTTTCAATTCAACAAAGTTGCGCGTCAGGCCGATGGCTCCGTACTCGTTCGGTGTGGTGACACAATAGTGTTGGTTACTGTTGTCGCATCCAAAGAGCCGATCGAAGGGTTGGATTTTTTACCACTAACTGTTGAGGTTGTTGAAAAGATGTATGCGGCAGGAAAGATTCCCGGTGGTTTTATAAAAAGGGAGGGAAGGCCCAGCGATAGGTCTGTTCTAACGGCTCGGTTAATAGATAGACCAGTTAGGCCGTTATTTCCTGAAGGTTTTCGAAATGAAATTCAAATAATTGCTACCATACTTTCGGTTGATCAATTGAATTCCCCCGATATCTTGGCTTTAAACGGGGCGTCGATTGCATTGGCAATTTCTGATATTCCTTTTCAAAAAACCATTGCCGCGGTTAGAGTTGGTAGGGTAGATGGTCGTTGGGTGATTAATCCCGACTCTCAGGAATTGGGTTACTCGGAATTAGATTTGGTTGTAGCGGGTAACATAGATTCAATAATTATGGTTGAGGCTGGAGCGGGAGGAGTTGACGAGAAAGTTATTTTGGAAGCTCTGGCAGAAGGCCACAAGGCGATAAAGGAATTGATCGGGTTTATTGAGGGGGTTAAATCTGAACTAGGAAAAGCTAAGAGAGAAATACCTTTAGCTGAGGTTGACCCCAAGATTGATGATGCGATTAGAAAAAGAAAAATTGAGCAAGATCTGGCAAAAGCGCTTCGTGGTTCCGACAAGCTAACCAGAGAAAAAGCAGTGGCGGATGTCAAAGAAAAAGTAATGAATGAGCTTTTAAATGAATTTTCAGAAGATAAAAAGGACATCAAAAAGGTGTTAAAGAAGATAGAAAAAGAAGTGGTCCGCAAGATGATCTTAAATGAAAAGGTTCGTCCCGACGGAAGAGGATTGGATGAGATAAGATCGATTTCATGTGAAGTTGGGTTTCTCCCAAGGGCACATGGTTCGGGATTATTTACTCGCGGGCAAACTCAGGCCTTATCGGTTTTAACCCTTGGGACCATTAGTGAGGTTCAACGCTTGGACGGATTGGAGTCTGAGGAATCCAAGCGGTTTTTACATCACTATAATTTTCCACCCTTTTCAACAGGTGAGATATGGCGACTTATGAGTCCAAAGAGAAGAGAGATAGGTCACGGCGCTTTGGCCGAGAAGGCTTTATCGTCGGTAATCCCTGATGAAGCCGAATTTCCCTATACGATAAGGATTGTTTCTGAAGTGCTTGAATCAAACGGTTCGTCGTCAATGGCCAGCATTTGCGGGAGTACTCTTGCCCTTATGGATGCAGGCGTGCCCATAAGCGCACCTGTGGCTGGTATCGCCATGGGATTGGTTAAAGAAGACGATAATGTTGCTGTTCTTGCAGATATTCAGGGCGCTGAAGATGCATTGGGAGATATGGACTTCAAGGTCGCGGGTACTTCTATGGGCATCACAGCTCTACAAATGGATATGAAGGTCGGAGGCGTTGATATTAATATTTTAAAAGAAGCTTTGGAACAGGCAAAAAAAGGGCGCTTATTTATTCTAGATAAAATGCAATCGATTATTTCGGAGCCGCGTGAGAAACTGTCAAAATTTGCGCCAAGGATTATAACCATGAAAATCAACGTCGACAAAATTAGAAACGTTATTGGTCCCGGTGGTAAAACAATCAGAGGCATTGTCGATGAAACCGGCGCTAAAATTGATATTGAAGACGATGGCACCATATTTATCTCTTCGATTGACAGTGAAAGTGGCGAAAAGGCTCAAAAGATAGTAGAGCTTTTGGTAAAGGAAGTTAAGGTTGGCGAGGTTTATATGGGGACCGTTACTAAAACGATGAATTTTGGCGCTTTTGTAGAGATTCTTCCCGGGAAAGAAGGGCTTGTTCACATTTCAAAACTTGCTAAAACAAGAGTTCCTACGGTTGAAGATGTGGTTAATGTAGGGGATAAAATTCTTGTAAAAGTTGTTGAGGTTGATAAATTAGGAAGAACAAATCTCTCTGCAATCGATGTGGAAGAGGGTAAATGAGTTTCGAGAATAGCTTTCTTGAGAACGGAGCCGAAGTCTTAACCGAACCCATGTCTCACGTAAGGTCCGTTACTCTTGGATTTTGGGTAAAAACTGGTTCTCGGGATGAACCCGAATCTCTCAGCGGTATATCTCATTTTCTAGAGCATTTATTGTTTAAAGGGACAAAAACACGGACCGCAAAAGAAATTTCTGAAACATTTGATGGTCTCGGTGCAGAGTTAAATGCATTTACAGGAAAAGAACACACTTGTTATTACACTCGAATAATCGATGAAAATTTAAATATTGCGGTAGAAGTTCTTTCTGATATGCTTTTACACTCCGCTTTAAATAAGGATGATATTAAGTCCGAAAAGGAAGTAGTTTTAGAGGAAATAGGTTTTCATGAGGATTCTCCAGACGAGCGGGTACACGATTTGTTTGCTGAGGGTTTATGGGAAAATCATCCCCTTGGAAAAAATATTTTGGGGCATTTGGATACCGTTAGAAATTTTGAGCGGAAAGATCTGACCGAATACCTTAAAAGGCAATATACCCCAGAAAATATGCTTGTAACGGCGGCTGGAAATCTTAAACATGAGGATCTTGTAAATATTGTTCAAAGTTACCTCAAAGAAATTGACGGCGATCTTCCTCACAAAGAAAAGATTGCAACTAAAATTGAATCGCGCATCAAAACAATCTACAAAGAGACAGAGCAGGCGCATATCTGTTATGGGTTTGAGAGCTTGCCCGCCGGCCATGATGATAGATATGCTTTAAGCATACTGGATAGTGTCTTGGGCGGCGGAATGAGTTCTCGTTTATTTCAAGAGATAAGGGAAAAGAGGGGACTTGCTTATTCGGTATATTCTTATCATTCTTATTATAAGGATACTGGGTCATTTACAATTTATGCAGGGACCAGACCGCTAAATGCTGAAAAAGTTTTAGAGTTAGTTAAAAAAGAGATAAACAAAATTGTAAAAACGGGAATAGCTGGCGACGAGCTAGACAGAGCTAAATCGCAGATTAAGGGTCAATTGATTTTGAGTCTGGAAAGCACTGGAAATAGAATGATGAGGATGGGTAGGTCAAGAATTACACATGGAGAAGTATTGTCGTTAAGCGAGCTAATTAAACGGGTTGATGCGGTGGAATTAAAAGATGTCCAAAGGGTTGCCCGGGATATATTTTTACCCGAGAAAGCCGTACTCGCCGTAGTCGGACCTTTCAAGGAAGATAAGTTTGAAATTTAATCTAAGGGGGCGCTTATTATGAAAGACGTAGTAGTATGTGGTGCTTCTGGGAAAATGGGTCGCGAGGTTTGCAGGGCGGTTTATGAGGATTTAGAACTATCTTTGGTTGGTGCCGTGGACGTTTCATGTGTCGGGCAAGATATTGGAGAACTGGTCGGTCTTGGGAAAATCGGCATTTTTATTGAGGATGATTTAAAAACTATTTTGAACAAACTTTCGCCTCGGGTGGTGGTAGATTTTACGAATCCCAATGTTGTTATGGACAATATCCGAATGGTTATAAATTGCGGTATCAATTCGGTCGTTGGGACAACGGGATTTACGGGCGATGATCTGGCGGAAATTGAATCGTTGTTGGAAGGAAAGGATGTCGGTATCGTCATTGCTCCCAATTTTGCCATTGGAGCGGTTCTTATGATGAAGTTTTCTGAAAAAGCGTTAAAATATTTCTCAAATGCGGAGATAATAGAACTTCACCACGACAAGAAGGTGGATGCTCCTTCGGGAACAGCATTAAAGACGGCTGAAATGATGTCGTCGTCAAACAACATAACTTGTTCTAACTCAACGGAAAGAGAGATCATAAAAGGTGTTCGGGGTGGAGAATTTAAAAATATCCACATTCATAGCGTGCGATTGCCGGGCTTAGTTGCTCATCAGGAAGTTATCTTTGGTTCTAAAGGGCAGACATTAACAATTCGACATGACTCTATAGATAGAACTTCATTTATGCCAGGAGTGCTTATGGCGGTAAAGCAGGTTGAAAAATTTAAAGGTTTAACATATGGCTTGGACAGGCTGCTAGATTTGTAAATTGTTGGGAGGGATTAAAATATTTGGGGAAGTTTTAACTGCGATGGTGACTCCCTTTAAAGAGGATTTGAGCGTAGATTATGACCGTGCTCAAGAACTAGCATTGTACTTATTGAATAATGGTTCCGATGGTATCGTTGTTTCGGGAACAACGGGTGAGTCTCCAACGCTTTCAGATGAAGAAAAGGTTAATTTGTTTCGAGTCGTGAAAGAAGCGGTTGGCAAGAAAGGCTTTGTCATAGCGGGAACGGGGTATAATTGCACTAGAGAAAGCATAGAACTTACAAAAAAAGCGGAAAAAATCGGGGTCGATGGATGCATGCTTGTAACCCCATATTATAATAAACCTCCCCAAGAGGGGTTATATAAACATTTTAAAATTGTGGCGGAGAACACATCCCTTCCTGTGATTCTTTATAATGTTCCGTCTCGGACGTCCAGAAATTTGGAAGCCGATACGGTGATAGCTCTTTCGGAAATTCCAAATATAATTGGAGTAAAAGAAGCTAGCGGAGATTTTGAACAAATTGCAAATATTATAAGCAAAACCCCCAACGATTTTATCCTTTATAGCGGAGATGATTCAGCTACTTATCCGATACTTTCACTGGGCGGAGATGGCGTGATAAGCGTTGCGTCTCATGTTGTTGGAGATGAAATGAAGGAGATGACTTCATCTTATAAAAAAGGTGATCACAAAAAATCTCTAGAGATACATTTAAAATTAATGCCCATTTTTAAGGCGCTTTTTTTAACAACAAGCCCAATAATGATTAAAGCCGCACTTAATCTTAAGGGAATCAATGTCGGAGGGTTGAGGCCTCCTTTGATAAACGCAAGCGAGGAACAAATTTTAAAATTTGAAGAAATATTGAATTCTTTCGAAATATATTAAAACTAAGGAAAGTTTATGTTTGCAAAGAAAAGACCGAAAACCATCAAGCTTATTCCCATAGGAGGACTGGGCGAAATCGGGAAAAATATGATGGTTGTTGAAAATGAAAAAGACATTATATTGATAGATGCTGGGCTGAAGTTTCCTGAAGAGGAGATGCTCGGCATTGATTTGGTGTTACCAGACTATTCATACGTTGTTAAAAACAAAGATCGGCTTCGAGGAATTGTAATTACTCATGGACACGAAGATCACACAGGCGCCTTGCCCTATATTTTAAGGGAAGTAACTGCTCCCGTTTTTGGAACAAGATTGACGCTAGGATTAATCCAAGAAAAATTAAAAGAACATGAAGTGAAAGCGGATTTAAAAGAGATAACCTCAAAAACTGAACTTAAATTGGGAGATTTTAAACTCGGTTTTTTCGAAGTTTGTCATAGCATACCGGATGGTTTGGGTATTATTATCGATACTGAACTTGGATTGATAGTGCATACTGGAGATTTCAAGTTTGATCAAACTCCCGTAGATGGGAGACCAACAGAACTTCAAAGACTTATGTGTCTAGGGCAAAAAGAAGTGCTAGTTCTTTTATCTGACAGCACAAACGCGGAGGTGCCGGGTTATACTCTTCCCGAAAAGTCCGTGGGAGCCAGTTTGTTAAAGATTTTTCAGGGGGCTAAAAAAAGAATTATAGTCGCTTCGTTTGCATCACACCTTCATCGCATTCAGCAAATTATTGATGCCACCGTTCACACGCGGCGCAAACTAGTGGTTTCGGGGCGAAGTATTGTTAACAATGTTCGGATAGCATCCGAGCTTGGTTATTTGAAGATTCCCGAGGGAGTTATGGTTGAAATTGGGGAGATTGAGAAACATTCTCCCGAAGAAATTGTGGTGCTTTGCACAGGCAGTCAAGGGGAACCGTTATCTGCTCTTGCCAGGATATCTTCAAACGACCACAAACAGGTGAAACTTCATCCTGGAGACACTGTTGTTATATCTGCCTCCCCCATACCTGGGAACGAGCGGTCAGTTTCTAGAATCATTGACCGAATTTATAAGTGTGGGGCTGAAGCACATTATGAGTTAATTTCAGGCGTTCACGCTTCGGGACATCCTGCCCAGGAGGAGTTAAAATTTATGATCAACTTGGTTCAGCCAAAACATTTTGTTCCAATTCATGGAGAATTTAGACATCTCAAACATCACGCTGATCTTGCTGAGCAGGTTGGCATACTGCCGGAAAATATATTTATCTGCGAAGATGGGGACGTATTGGAGTTTAGCGAATCCGGAGCTAGAATAACGGGCAAAATATCAGCAGGAGACGTCTTTGTTGATGGACTAGGCGTTGGAGATATAGGTGATGTTGTCCTGAGGGACAGACGCCTTCTCTCAAAAGATGGAGTTTTTATTGTCGTTGTTGCGCTAAACAAACAAAATACTGAAATTGTTGCGGGTCCAGATATTATATCCCGCGGATTTGTATATGTAAAAGAGTCAAAAGAACTTATTGATGAAGCTATAGTAAAGGTTGAGGAAACTTTGGTAGAAATGAAGCAAGAAGGCGTCACCGATATTGCGGTGTTAAAGTCAAAAATAAGAAAGAATCTCAGTCAATTTCTTTACATGAAAACTCGGCGTCGTCCAATGGTGCTGCCGGTAATAGTTGAATCATAAGGGGTGCAGAAGTTTGAATATTGTCCAGGCCGCAATATTGGGGGTTGTACAAGGCGTAACAGAATTTATTCCCATTAGTAGCTCAGCGCATTTGGTTTTAGTGCCCAATTTAATGGGATGGCATCAGCCGAGTGTAAGTTTTGACGTCATGCTTCATATGGGCACTTTGGTTGCGGTCTTATATTTTTTTAAAGTTGAAGTTATTAATTTATTTGGTGTTTTTTTAACTGGTTTCAAAGAGAAAGAGATACGAAAAAGCACAGATTACAAACTTTGTTGGCTGATAATAATTGGTACAGTTCCGGCTGTTGTGCTGGCGTTGCTATTTCAAAATTTTTTTGAGAATCTTTTTTCAAAACCAGAATCCGTTGCATTTTTTTTGTTGGGAACGGGGGCGCTCCTATGGTTTAGCGAAACAACCTCAAAGAGAGCCAGGGTCATGGAAGATGCGAATCTTTCTGATGCTTTAATTATTGGATTGGCTCAAGGGTGTGCAATAGCTCCTGGAATCTCACGTTCGGGCGCAACCATAGCTGCCGGTCTTTTTAAGGGTTTAGATAGGGATTCCGCGGCGAGGTTTTCGTTTTTATTAGCAATTCCGATTATTTTCGGGGCGGTTGTTGTAAAAATGAGCGATTTTATCTACTTATGCAGGAGCCAGGCAAGCGTGTCTTTGTTATTGGGATTTTTGACGGCTGCAGCGAGTGGCTACTTATGCATTAAATATTTTTTGAATTATCTTAAAAAGGGAAGTCTTATGATTTTTGCTTATTATTGTTGGTTCGTTGGTCTGGCCTTCATTTTAAGTAAGAGATTTTTAATTTAGGCGGGAAAAACCATGGCAAACAGAAAAAAAATGACTTTAGCTCAGAACAAAAGACACAAGGAAAACGTGGATGACGTTTACGGAATAGCATTACTGGCACTTTCCACCATTTTAATTATAAGTTTTTTTGCCGGAGACAAGGGTTTAATCGGCAAATATTTTGTCGGAGTTCTTGAGTATTCAATCGGTATTGGGAGATATTTAATACCGATTTTTCTTGCTGGCTGGGGAATCTCTTTTTTAATAAAAAGAGATGAGATAAATGTGGAATCAGTTGGCTTGGGGCTTGCTATCTCCTTTATCAGCGTTATTTCTCTTGTTCATCTAAACGTTCCCTCTTCGAAAGAATTTGTTGCTGAATATGTTGCTTCGCATGGTGGGTATATTGGCGGATCGATTGCATATGTGCTGAGGATTCTTTTAGGCAACATCGGCTCCTACGTGGTTCTTTTTTCCTTGCTTGTTATCGGAGCCGTAATTTCAACAGGCATATCAATCTCTGACCAGCTCTCTTTTTTACTCAAAATCATTAAGGGAATTTTTAAGTTGGAGTCTAAATCTAAAAAAGTTTTTGTTCTTGACGAAAGAGCGGATTTAAAATTAAGCAAAGAGAAAAAAGAGACGATTTTCCCCGATAAATTTATTGACGAAGAGGAGGATTCAAGTAAGACCGGTTCGATTTCTGCTGAGAGAAGCGAATTTGCTTCACAAAAAACAACCGAAATAAAGATCGCGATGCCTAAGGCTGAAGTCGGCAATTACCAGCTACCTCCACTTGCTCTTTTAAAGAGAACGATGTCAAAATGTCCGCAGTTAAAAAAAGATATTAAGGAGAACGTAAAGGTTCTTGAGAAAACATTGGCGAATTTTGATGTGAATGCCTCAATAAGCAGAGTTGTTAAGGGCCCAACCGTAACTCTTTACGAAGTCCAGCTTGCATCTGGAGTAAAAGTGAATCGGATTCTTAGCTTAGCAGACGATATTGCGCTTGCGCTGGCATCTTCAGATATAAGAATCCTTGCTCCGATACCCGGCAAATCGGCGATAGGCATTGAGGTTCCAAACAAACAACGGGAGCTTGTAACCATCGGAGACATACTGGCAGATCGCGAAGCTCAGGATGGCGGTGTTTTGAAAATCGGACTCGGCAAAGATATTTCAGGGAATTCGATCATTGCCGATCTTGGCGATATGCCTCATCTTATGATTGCGGGGGCCACAGGAAGCGGTAAAAGCGTTTGTATAAATTGTATTTTAATCTCTTTATTAATGAATGCGCGACCCGATCAGGTAAAAATGGTATTAATAGACCCGAAAAGAATTGAATTAAATCTTTATGATGGAATTCCTCATCTAATAACCCCGGTTGTTGTAAATCCCAAAGAAGCTTCTCGTGTTCTTCTGTGGACAGTGAGGGAGATGGAGCAGAGACTAAACCTTTTAGCGGAGAGCGGAACAAGGAATATCGATGGCTACAATGCATGCTTGAGAAAAAAAGGCATGGAAGATGAGCACATGCCTTATATCGTTGTTGTAATAGATGAACTAGCTGACTTAATGATGATTGCCCCGTCTGAGGTCGAAGATTCGATTTGTCGTTTGGCGCAATTGGCGCGAGCGGTAGGAATTCATTTAATAATTGCAACCCAGCGTCCCTCGGTTGACGTTTTAACGGGATTAATTAAGGCCAACATAACGTCGCGGGTTGCCTTTGCGGTTTCATCTCAGATAGATTCGAGGGTCATTTTGGACGGTGCAGGCGCGGAAAAACTGGTTGGAAAGGGCGACATGTTATTTATGACGCCCAGAGCTTATAAACTTAAAAGATTACAGGGCGCGTTTGTTGGAGAAGCCGAGGTGACTCTAGTCACGGATTTTATTAAAGAGCAGGCAAACCCGAATTACCAAGAAGAAGTCTTAAAGAAACAGAAAACAAAATTTTCACTAGAAGATTACGAAGACGATCTTTTTGACGAAGCATTAGAACTCATTGTTTTAACGGGTATGGCATCAATTTCGTTACTACAGAGGCGTTTGCGAATAGGGTATGCTAGAGCTGCAAGATTAATTGATATTCTGGAAGAAAAAGGCATGGTTGGATCATCGGAAGGTGGCAGTAAGCCCAGAGCGGTTCTTGTTACCAAGGATGATTTTGAACGAATGAAAAATGGTTAGTTGCAATGTCGCTAGAATTTTGCAACTTTGTGAAAAAAAGAAATTAATGTTAAATTAATGTATTATATAAGGCAAGATATTGGAGCATGTTGGGTTTTGTTGGATGGTGGAGATAAGCGTGAATTCAATAGGAAAGATTCTTAAAGGCAGACGGGAATCTTTGGGGATAAGCTTAAAAGAGGCAGAGAAGGCTACCAAAATAAGAGTACGGCACATTCAAGCTCTTGAGAATGATGAATTTAATATAATTCCAGGAAGAGCTTATGTTAAAGGTTTTCTTAGGACATATGCCACTTTTTTAAGGATAGATGTCAAATCCCTTTTAAAAGATTATGAAAAAGAGCACGATGTTGTGCCTAAACATGAAAGAGATATTGATGTAAATAAGAACGATTTATATAAAAAACGAAGAATGGTTTTCTTTTTCATAATCGGTTTCCTGTTGCTAATTGTTGTTATCTTTTTTGGAGCAAGAGCTTTAAGCAGAAGATCTCAAAACGCTCCAAAGCAAAAAAATGAAATTGAGGTTCCGCTTGGTGGGGTTTTGCCCCCCGAAGAAGAACAGGTTAAGGAGGAGCCTGTGATTCCAGTTGAAAATAAGCCCGTAACGGGAACCAATATTGTAGATACAACCTCTCTGGCCGAAAAGCCGGCTGGAAAAGAGTTTAAAATTAAAGCTACCGCTCTTGATAGGGTTTGGTTAAGGGTGATAGTGGACGGGGAAAATGTGTTTGAGAGCGTACTTGAAAAGGATGAATCCAAAGAATGGGTCGCAAAAGAATCGGTGATAATGAAGAGCGGTAATGGGGATTTGGTGCAGATTGTAAAAGATGGTGAGTTGATCGGTAAATTAAGCGTGGGTCTAGAAGAGAAAAAATTTACAGCTGAGTGATGGGTGAGTGATTTATGGCAAAAGAAGGTTCATTTGATATTGTGTCCGAGGTTAATATGCAAGAAATTGACAATGCGGTCAATCAAACGATCAAGGAAGTCAAAACGAGATATGACTTAAAACAAAGCAACAGTGAAATTATTTTAAATAGGGAGAAACACGAAATACTGATTGTCTCCGAAAATGATTTTACATTGAAGAGCATTTTGGACATTTTAAAGTCTAAATTTGTAAAAAGAGATATCTCTCTAAAGGCTCTTAAGGCGGGTAAGGTTGAGCACGCAATTAGTGGCAAGGTCAGGCAAAAGTTCGATATTGTTCAGGGCATATCGCAGGACATTGCAAAAGAAATAAATAAAACGGTAAAAGAAAGCAAACTTAAAGTTAACGTGCAAATCGATAAAGAAAAGTTGAGGGTTTTTGGCAAGAGCAAAGATGTGCTTCAAGAAGCAATCTCTCTCATAAAATCCAAAGACTTTTCAATTCCTCTTCAATTCACAAATTATAGGTAGGGTTAATGATTTGGGCTTAAGTGTAGCAGTTATCACTCTTGGTTGCCCCAAGAATGAAGTAGATTCTGAATTTATAAAAGGCGAACTAAGTCATTCTGGCTTTAACTTGGTTTCGGATATTCAAGAAGCACATATAATAGTGATAAACACGTGTGGCTTTATTGAACCTGCCAAATGTGAATCCATTGAAACAATTATAGAATGTACTCGTTGTAAAAGAGGGGAAAAATGTCAGCTCCTTGCGGTTGTTGGATGTCTTGCTCAAAGATATTTTAACGAATTATCCAAAGAAATACCCGAAATAGACCTCCTTCTTGGCGTAAATTGCGCACTCAAACTTCCCGAAAAAATTGAAGAAGTCTTGCGGGGTAAGCGGGTTATTGACGTAAAAAAACCTTCAATTAATCCAAGCGAGCTCTTAACAAGAATGAAGCCCGAGACTCCTTCGGCTTATTTAAAAATTTCAGATGGTTGCAACAACCGTTGCTCTTATTGCGCAATTCCTTTTATACGAGGGTCTTATCGCAGCCATCATTTAGGTTCATTGGTCAATGAAGTAAATTTTTTGGTTCAGGCAGGTGTTAGGGAAATAACTTTTGTAGGTCAGGATATTTCGAATTATGGTATAGATATCTATGATAAAAGGAAATTGCCTGAGCTTATTTCGAAGCTTTCAGCGATAGAGGGGTTGGATTGGATGAGGCTTTTATATGTTCAACCTGACGGTATCTCAGATGAGTTGCTGATCGCTTTAGCAAACAATCCCAAGGTCTGTAACTACATTGATGTTCCGTTTCAACATGCGAGTGAGAAGATTTTACGGATGATGAGGCGCGGTGGTTCTGCTGGAAATTATTTAAGCCTGCTTGACAAGATAAGGAATCATGTTCCAAATATTGCCATCAGGACATCGCTGATGGTTGGTTTTCCTGGAGAGACTGACGAGGATTTTGAAGAGTTGGCTGAGTTTGTTCAAGCGGGGCTTTTTGACTATCTGGGTGTTTTTAAATATTCTGCTGAAGAAGGAACCGAGGCTAACGCTTTTGCGTCTCAGGTTGCAGATGAGGTGAAGGGGGAGCGATATCATCAGCTCATTTCATTACAGGATTCACTAGCTTTTGAGAGAAATAAAAGATATCGAGGGAAGAGAATGAAGGTTTTGGTGGAATCTATTGATGGCGAGAAAAATTTTTCAGGAAGAAATCAATATCAAGCTTTTGAAATTGATGGTATTGTTTATTTTGAAGGAAGAAATTTAAAAATCGGTGATTTTGTTGAGGTTATAATCACGGCGGTTGATGGATATGATTTGATAGGTGAGATGTTGTGCTGAATGCTGCCAATCGGATTACAATTTTAAGAATTTTACTAATTCCTGCGTTTATGGCGTTTTTATTTTCGAATGTTAAGTGGGGAGTTTGGATTTCAGTTGGGATATTTATTTTAGCGGCAGCTTCCGATGGTTTAGATGGTTACATTGCGCGTTCAAGGGGATTGGTTACAGTTTTTGGAAAATTTCTAGATCCGCTTGCCGATAAACTACTTATCTCTGCTGCCTTAATTTCCTTGGTAGATTTAAATTATTTATCTGCGTGGGTTGCCGTCATCATAATCGCTAGAGAATTTTTTGTTTCGGGGTTAAGGCTCATGGCAATCGCGGAAAACAAAGTTATTGTGGCAAGTTTTTGGGGTAAATTGAAAACAATTAGTCAGATTGTTGCGGTCGTTGCCTGGATTATTTTGCCATGCTCCTCTTTAGCATGGTTATTGATGCTCGTCGCGATCATTCTTACGATTTTTTCGGGAATTGATTACTTTGTAAAATCAACAGATATATGGATGGTGCAAGGAAGAGGGCCAAGTGAATTCTAAATTGCTAATAGTTGATTCCGAAACAACACTAGTCTTGTCTGTCGATACAAATTCCTGTTATGTCCCAAGGAAGATTGAAAGGATTGGGATTGAAGTTAAACGTACGTCAATCATTCCTGATGAAATAAAGATATAGCATCATCCTTTGTAGAATCACTATAAAGAATAGATTGTTTGATAACCGATAATTCCGCTTCAAAGCATCGCTCCTGGGCTGATTGCTAAGGTTGGAAAAAAGATTATTTTTGTCTTGCCAGGGGGGTTCCTAGCGAAATGCGGGAAATGTTGCGTCGAGGGGTAATTTTTTATCTTTTAAAAAAACAGGGGGCGAAATTATAAACGTTAAAGTTCTTAAGGTCTGTGGTCTAAACGAAGCCGAAATTCAGGAAAAAATTTCAGAAATTCTTAAGAAAAAAGAAGTAAGCATCACTTTTATTTCTTGCCTTGGACAAGTTGATATTCAAATTGTGGCCAAGGGAAAGGTTGATTATTCTCAAAGAATCTTGCTTGATGTTGAAAATAAGATTCGAGAACATCTTGGAGATAATATTTTTGGGGTTGATGAGGAAAGTTTAGAAAATGTGGTTGGTGATCTTTTAAGAAGTAAAGGAAAAACGCTTTCCATTGCCGAATCTTGTACAGGAGGATTGCTTTCTAATCGTATAACAAATATTCCAGGAAGTTCAAACTACTTTCGAGCAGGTATTGTTTCATATAGCAATGAAGTAAAATGTTGGGTTCTTGGGGTGTCAAAAGACGATCTAGATGAGTATGGAGCTGTAAGTATGCAGACCGCTAAAGCTATGGCAGGGGGAGTGGCCAGAATTTCAGCTGCGGATACAGCATTGGCAGTTACCGGTGTAGCGGGACCTGGCGGAGGTAGTAAAGAAAAACCCGTGGGTACGGTCTATATTGCTGTATGGGGTGATGGCTTGAATTATTGTGAAAAGTTTCGATTTTACGGCTCACGAGAAGAAATAAAATGGAAGGTTTCTCAAAAAGCTTTGGAGATTTTAAGGTGGTTTTTATTAGGTAAACTTGAAATGAGCTGTTAATTATATGTTAAGGTTATTTGTGGCTTTAGATCTTCCTGATAAACTCAAAGATGAAATCGGGCTATTAAAAAACGAGTTAAATGAGTGCATCAAAAATGCTAAGTGGGTTTCTAAAGATAATCTTCATTTCACCTTGAAGTTTTTGGGCAATTGTAAGGACGATATTCTCCCAGAAATTAAATCTTCCCTAAAAGATTCGGTTGAATTATTTAACTCATTTAGTTTTAGCTTAAAGGGTATAGGAGCTTTTCCTACAAAAAAAAGAGCGCGTGTTTTATGGGTTGGAGTAAGCGAAGGAAAGGAAGCTGTAATTGATTTACGGCAAGCCATCGAAAAATCCCTTGCTTCGATCGGTTTTGCAGAGGATAAGGGGGATCATTCCCCCCATATTACATTTGCGCGGATTAGAAATCATCGGGATGTTGGGAAAGTTTTAGAAAGGGTGGAGACGAAAGATTTTTCTGACCATCTTGTGGCAGTTAATAGTGTGCCCCTTTTTAGCAGTCGATTGACGCCAAACGGTCCGCTCTATGAAAAAATTTTTGAAATAAAGTTAAAATCAAATTGACATCGAACACTAGTTCGTATAGAATTTTTAAAGTACCAAGATATTGGGAGGGAAAATGGAACGAGAAAAAGTATTAGAATTGGCAAAAGAGCAAATTGAAAGAAAATATGGCAAGGGTGCCATTATGCGGCTTGGGGATAAGCCAACTATGTTGGATTGTGTTGCAATTCCAACAGGCTCTCTGGCCCTAGATGTTGCCTTGGGCGTGGGAGGTGTTCCGAGGGGTCGGATTATTGAAATTTATGGGCCGGAATCATCGGGAAAAACCACACTGGCCTTGCAAATAATTGCCGAAGCCCAAAAAAATGGCGGGGTGGCCGCTTTCATTGATGCAGAGCATGCTTTGGATTCGGTTTATGCACGAAATCTAGGCGTGGATATTGACAACTTGCTCGTTTCTCAGCCCGATACGGGCGAACAAGCGCTTGAAATTATAGAGATGCTTGTGAGGAGCGGCGCCGTTGACGTTATAGCCGTTGATTCTGTTGCAGCACTTGTACCAAGAGCCGAAATCGAGGGCGAGATGGGAGATTCACACATGGGTCTTCAGGCTAGATTGATGTCACAGGCTCTTCGAAAGCTGTCTGGCTCCATTAGTAAATCTAAAACGGTTGCAATATTTATAAATCAACTTCGGGAAAAGATTGGCGTAATGTTCGGGAATCCAGAAACAACTCCGGGTGGCCGAGCTTTAAAATTTTACTGTTCAATAAGGGTGGACATAAGGAAGATTGATTTGATTAAGCAGGGATTGGATATTGTAGGAAATCGCGTTCGCGCGAAAGTGGTTAAAAACAAGGTTGCTCCCCCATTTAAACAGGCGGAATTTGATATAGCTTACGGTAAGGGGATTTCAAAAGAAGGTAGCTTGTTAGATATGGGTGCAGAGCATGGAATATTGGGGAAAAGTGGAGCTTGGTACACATATGGCGACGAACGGCTTGGCCAAGGCAGAGAAAATGCAAAACAATTTTTGCAAGAAAATCAAAAAATGGCCGATGAGATAGAAGAGAAAATTAAAGCCAAAGTCGGTTTGCTGGTTAAAAAAAATGAAAAAACAACGGAAACTCAAAGACAAAAGCTTGAAAACTAAACTTGTTGGGTGAAGAGATGATCTCTGGTGAGATAAAAAAGGCGGTAAATAGCGCTCTAAATTATCTTGGTTATAGGTCTCGCAGTATAAACGAGACAAAAAATTACTTGAAGAAAAAAGGGTACGACGAAAAGATAATCAAAGAAGCAATCTGTTATCTTGAAGATAAAGAGTACTTGGATGATTTGTGTTTTACAAAAATGTGGATCAGGATTCGAAAAGAAAATCATTTATTGGGTAAATGTCGAATAAAGTCCGAGCTGCTTCTTAAAGGAATCAACGTTGGTTTAATCGATGAGGAACTAGATGTTTTGTATTCGCAAGAGGAGGAGAACGAGAAAGCTTTGGAAGCGGCCAGAAAACAATTAAAAAAGTATGGCGAGATTGAAGACGAAAAGAAATTACAAAGACTTTATCGTTTTTTGGTAAACAAAGGCTTTAGATCAGAAATTTCGAGAAAAACATGTAAAATTTTTTTTGATTTTTAGTTTTTGGGCTGACTTGTTGCCTCATCTAAAAATGTATTCCAAATGATTATTCGTTGACTCATTTAAAATGTACTCGAAAGCAGATGTGTCTGTCGCCTCCCTTTCTTTTAATTCTCTCTTTATTTTATTGACAT
>DSBK01000069.1 GCA_011046085.1 Actinomycetota bacterium | reverse complement strand
GGTATGCAAGATGGAAATTACAAAGGTAATTGTCAGATTGGTTGATATGAACAAGGTTCGAGCAGTTGCTAGTGTTACGTTTGACGAGGAACTTGTAGTTCACAATATGAGAATCGTCGAGGGTGACAGGGGGTTATTTGTGGCGATGCCAAGTCGTAAATTACCCAATGGTGAGTATCGAGATGTTGCTCATCCAATTAATACCGAGGCCAGAGAGCGGATTCAAAATGCGGTTTTGAATGAATATGAGTTCGTTAAAGCGGCGGCTAGGACAAAGGATGGCGTCGGGGATAAACGTGTCGAGGAGAAAAAGGGCGGCGAAGATAAGATTGATTTCTTAGATAAAGAAGAGGGGGAGACCGCCAAGTAAACTTGACACCCCAAAGTTCATAAACTATACTCTCACAGGATTTTACCTTGTGAAAAACGTTTGGGGCGTCGCCAAGCGGTAAGGCACGGGATTTTGGATCCCGCATTCGGAGGTTCGAATCCTCCCGCCCCAGCCATTTAACTTCTCCTCAGATAAGCGTGAGTTGTTTATGGTTTGACGTGAGTTTATCGAAGGGTAAACAATATTTTTGAGAATAGAAGGTTTTATTTAAGCACAGTTTCTCATCGGGTATTGAATATAGCTAAAATTAGTTTGTCGAGAGGTAAACAGTAGGAGGTTTGGGATGAGTTTGGCGGTAGTTATACTTGCTGCGGGTGAGGGGACAAGAATGAAATCATCTGTTCCCAAAGTTCTACATAAAGTATGTGGCAAACCAATCATCTCGCACGTTTTAAAATTAGTTTGCGGCCTTGAACCCGCAAAAATTATTGTGGTTGTTGGTCACCAGAGAGATAAAGTGGAAAAAGTTCTCGGTGGAGGGGTAGAGGTTGTTGAGCAAGAAAAGCAGTTGGGCACGGGGCATGCCGTTTTAATAGCGGAGAAATCATTAAAGGATTACAGGGGAGATGTTCTTGTTTTGTCGGGCGACTCACCGCTTACCAGAGGCGAAACTCTGCAAAAGCTTATCGAGTTGCGTAGAAGAACGGGGGCAGCAGTAGCTTTACTTACTGCTGTGCTTAAAAATCCCACCGGTTATGGCAGAATAATTCGTGATGGCGATAAAATTATAAGGATTGTTGAGGAAAAAGATGCTACCGCCAAGGAAAGAGAAAACAACGAAGTAAACAGCGGAATATATTGTTTTGATAACGATGAGTTATTTGATTTCCTTAAGAGGGTTACAAACGATAATGAACAGAAGGAGTTTTATTTGACCGACATCGTTCAAATTATTAGGGAGAAGCAAAAAAAAGCAGTGGGCATGTTGGCCGAAGATGAGACCGAGATATTGGGTATAAATTCCAGAAAACAACAGGCCGAAGCCGATAAGATTATAAGAAAAAGGATAATTTATCGTTTGATGGACGAAGGGATAACTTTTATAGACCCGGATCTTACTTTTGTAGGTTCTGATGTAAGGATAGAAAGGGATACAATAGTACATCCCCTCACATTTTTAGAAGGGGAGGTTTTAATCGGAGAGGGTTGCGAGATAGGTCCTTCGGTAAGACTCGTAAATACAATTGTTGGTAAAAACGTAAAAATTCAAAACACTGTCATAAAAGATAGCGTAATTGAGGACGATGCTAGTCTCGGTCCGTTTTGTTCTCTCAGAAAGGGCGCTAATATCAAAAAAGGCGCGAAAGTGGGAACCTTTGTGGAGATTAAGAAGAGCGAAGTGGGAGTGGATAGCAAGGTGCCTCACTTAAGCTACATTGGGGATGCTGTTATTGGAGAAAATGTAAATATTGGCGCCGGTAGCATAACGTGTAACTATGATGGTATCGAAAAACATAAGACGGTTATCGAGGATGATGTTTTCATCGGCAGTGATACGATGTTGGTTGCTCCCGTAAAAATTAAGAAAGGCGCAATGACGGGGGCGGGTTCGGCAATAACAAGCGATGTTCCCGCCGAAAGTTTAGCAATTGAGCGTTCCGAGCAAAAGGTAATTAAGGGTTATGCGAAAAAATTGAGGAAAGCTAAAAAAGATAAGGGCAACTAAAGGATGTGGGTTGTGTGAAGAAAAATACAAAGGGTCGGTTGATGGTTTTTACGGGTCGCGCAAATCCCAAACTGGGCCAGGAAATATGCAGTTATGTGGGAGTAGCGCCCGGAAAGGTAAATATATCGACATTTAGCAATGGAGAAATCTACGCCAGGTATCTTGAAAGCGTTAGAGGTTCGGATGCGTTCGTTGTCCAATCTCTTTGCGAACCTGTTAACGATAATTTGATGGAGTTGTTGGTGATGGTTGATGCTCTAAAGAGAGCTTCTGCTTCGAGGATTTCTGCAATTATTCCATATTACGCTTACGCCAGGCAAGATAAGAAGACGGAATCAAGAGAACCAATTACCGCCAAGCTCATTGCGGATTTGTTGACCGTTGCCGGCGTCGATAGGGTACTCACAATGGATTTACACGCTGGCCAAATCCAAGGCTTCTTTAACGTCCCGGTGGATCATTTGACGGCTCTTCCCATCCTTGCTCGCTACTTTAAAGAGTGTGATCTGAAGGACTTAATAGTTGTTTCTCCTGATGTTGGGAGGGTGAAGGTCGCCAAGAGATGTGCCGACAGGCTCGGTGTTTCTATTGCCGTTTTGCATAAGAACAGGCCGGCTCATAATGTGGCTGAAACAACCCAGTTGGTCGGTGATGTCAGAGGAAAATCTGTTTTAATAATTGATGATATGATTGATACGGGAGGAACCATCGTCAGTGGCGCTAAAACCCTGTTGGAAAATGGGGCTAAAGAGGTCTATGTATGTGCGACCCACCCCATCTTTTCCTGTCAGGCGGGGGAAAAATTGCAGAAATCTCCCATTAAAGAGGTTATAGTTACAAATACGGTGCCCGTATCTCAAGAAAAGAAGTTTGATAAGCTCAAAGTGCTTTCGATAGCGTCGCTTTTTGGACAAGTTATTTTAAATGTTCACGAAGACGAATCTGTTAGCGATATTTTTCAGGGGGATAATACAGTATAAATAAGGAGTGCATATGTATGGATTTTGTAGAATTAAACGTTAAACCAAGAGAAGAAGTTGGGAAGGAAAAAGCAAAGAAGTTAAGAGGTAAAGGGGAAATTCCCGCGGTAATGTATGGTCATAAGGCAAAAAATCAATTATTTTTGATTAACGAAGGGGAATTTAATTACTTGGGCCAACATGGCGGAACGGGTGGTATTTTTAAATTAACAATGGAGGGTGAAAAAAAGGCGCAAAACGCTATCATTAAAGAGATTCAAAAAGATCCTTTAAGCGATAGGGTCTTGCATGTTGATTTTATGAAGATAGCAATGGATGAGGCCGTTACCACCGTTGTTTCTGTGGTAATTACTGGAGAGTCGCCCGGTGTTAAGGCGGGCGGAGTGCTTCAACACGGGGTTTGGGAGCTGAACGTAAAAGCGCTTCCAAAAGACTTACCCTCAAACATCGAAGTAAATGTAAGCTCCATGGAGGTTGGTGATCTTATTAAAGTTAAGGATTTGCCTCTACCTGAGGGGGTTGAGGTTCTAAATTCTCCTGAGGAATTAATAGTTTCAGTTGTTCCGCCAAGCAAGATTGTAGAGGAAAAAGTGGAGGTCGAGGGGGTTGAGAAAGAAGTTTCTGAACCCGAGGTAATCGGCGCAAAAGAGACAGAACAAGAAAAATAGATTAGTAATTCTTAAGCGTTTTTTCTGTTTTTGAGCTTGGCTCAATTTCACCAGAGATTGGATTTACAATGAAGACGAACTCCTTGGCGACCACTTCCTTGCCGAGGAGTTCAGTTTTTGTTCTGTTTTGAGCTTCAACCTTAAAGTAAGTTACAATCACCCTGGTGTTCAATAAGTTGAGAGGGTTTCTTGCCTCGTTTAATCGCATAGGGTAGACACTAATCTTATAACTTTCAATTAAATAGAGGTTATCCAGCCTCCAGTTTTCCATTTTTGCGCCATATTTTATTTCGACGAGGTCGCTTGAGTTTTGTATTCTCCATATCCCTAAATTGTTTCCGATGTAGGTGGAAACGAGCACAATTAAGAGTATGAAGACAATCAATAGCATTGTTTTACACATATTGTGCATTTTGCCTCTCCGTCAGGGTGTATATATTATATAATGTTTTATACGTTTTTAATTAAACACCTCTTTAGGTTTGGAGGATCGATGTTGGTAGTTGGTTTGGGAAACCCGGGAACTGAATACGAGGAAACTCGCCACAACCTTGGGTTTAAGGTAGTGGAGATGTTGGCTGAGACCTTACGTATTCCTATTGAGAAGAAAAGTTATAAGTCTTTATGGGGTAAGGGAAGTGTGAATGGTGAGGATATGTACTTGGCCAAACCGCAAACGTATGTAAATTTAAGCGGAGAAAGCGTTATGGCTATCTTGAAAGGATTACGGCTCGACATCTCATCGCTTTTGGTTATATGCGATGATTTGGATTTGCCACTAGGGACAATAAGGATAAAATTTTTAGGAGGAAGCGGAGGTCATAATGGTCTCAAATCGGTAATTGAGGTTTTAGGGACCGAAGATTTTGGTCGAATCAGGTTGGGAATAGGCCGACCCCTCGGCAGACAAGACCCCGCTGCTTATGTTCTTAAGCCCTTCACTAAAACCCAAAAAGAAGAGATGAAATTTGCTATCAAAGAAGCATCGGAGGCGGTTCTTGCTATTATGAGAGATGGATACGAGGTTGCCATGAATGAGTTTAATAAGAGGGGAAAGAGTAAAGAAATAGTCACCAGCTGTCAGTTGCCAGGAAAGCCAAATGATGTATAAAGAAGAGAGTCGAGCGAGTTTGGTGAGAAATATAATTTTCAATTTTAAATTGAAAAATGTTTTCATAAAATTGTTTTTTCAACAAAGCATAGAAGCTTACTTTGACTATAAATAGAAGTTAAAAATTAGAAGAAGCAAGAAAGTGGGAGATGATAGCTGGAGACTGGTGACTGGAAGCTAATTACTCCCCACTAAGAAACTCCCAACTAATTGGCCTTGGTAAGATACCGAGGCCAATTTAGCGTTGAGAAAACCGGGCATCGGTCTGATGATAAAGGAAACGATAAACAATGAGTCTTGAGTTGCTTTTCCCGGCAATAAAAAGAGATGATAACTTCAAAAAAGTTTTAGGCGAGATACGCGAGGATAATAAAATCAATGTTTTTATTAACTCTTCCTTGCGTCCTTTTCTTGTGGCTTCAATCTATGATGAACTATCCATCCCGATGCTTGTTGTGGTTTCGGAGCTCGAAGAAGGTGAAAAATTTGTTGGTGAATTAAGCAGTTTTCTATCCTATGGTAAAGCAGAGATCTTTCCCGATCTAGAGGTTCTTTCGCACGAAAGAATGTCTTCAAGCAAGGAGGTTTCAACCAGAAGGATTGAGATTATATCTCAACTGATAAAGAGAAAGCCGATGATCGTGGTTGTGACCATTCAAACATTGATGCGGAATCTCCCACCGCTGGACTCCTCATCCCTTGAACCTCTTAAACTCAAAGTCGGCGCCGATTTCGATTTTTCCGATTTAATTGTCAGGTTTACGGAGATGGGTTATGACCGGGTTCCCAAAGTGGAGGATAAGGGAGATTTTAGCGTAAGGGGCGGGATAGTTGATATCTTCCCTCCAAACCTGGACCATCCCTTTAGAGTTGAATTTTATGGGGATACGGTCGACTCAATAAGATATTTCGATCTATCAACCCAATTGTCGATATCAAATGAGAAGAATTTAAATATTTTTTCGTGCAGGGAGGTTTTTTTAAGTTCGGACAATGTTAAAAGGGCGCTTTCGTTTTTAAATAGGGCGCCGAGGAAACAGGACTGGCTTTTGGAAGATATCGAGCGGTTAAAAACATATGGGCACTTTGAGGGCGTGGAACGATATGTCCCCTTCCTCTTCGATAGGTTGAAGAACTTTTTGGATTATTTCCCTTCAGATGGTTTGGTAATTTTAGATGATGAGAAGAAGCTTGAGAGTGAAGCCGCAAGTTTTTATGAAAAACAGCTCTCTTATCTAAACGATTCGATTTCGAGAGAAGAATTTTTAAATTCCCCGGAATCCTTTTACCTTTCTTTTGAGGAAGTAAAAAAGAAGCTATCCAAGTCGGTTAATCTTTTTGCCGTACAACACCCGGAAGAAAAGACAGCGGCACATTTTATCTCAGCCACCGTAGAGCCGATGCTTGGTAAACTTGAAAGACTCAAAGAGCTGTTGATTGAGCTTAAGGAGGCTGGTTTAGCTGCAGTAATTGCGGTTAAGGATAGGGGTCGCGTCGAGAGGTTGATCGAGATATTGCAGGAATGGGACTTCGATGTTGTTCATGAGCCCAAGTCAATTATCTTTGGCAAGGTAAACGTCCTTCTTGCCGATTTACAAGAAGGATTTTATTTTCCCGACTTAAAAATCGTCATGATAACCGAATCAGATATTTTCATAAAACACAGAAAATTTCGCCAGGATAAACAGATAGCAACCACCAAGTCAATCATCTCGCTTTCAGATATAAGTGTGGGAGATTATGTAGTTCATGAGGAACATGGAATTGGAAAATTTATGGGAATGACCGTTCGGGAGATTGAAGGAATAAGGCGCGACTATCTGCTTTTAGCTTACGCCAACGGAGATAAACTTTATGTGCCTCTTGCTCAGATAGACAAAGTCTCCAAATATATTGGAACCGATTCCCATTCGCCAAAGTTAAATAAGTTGGGTTCGTTGAAGTGGTTTCGGGCAAAAAAGCGCGCTCGCAAATCCGTCAAAAAATTGGCAATCGATCTTTTAAATCTCTACGCACATCGTTTGAGAGCAAAAGGATATGCTCATTCAAAAGATACTTTGTGGCAAAGGGAGATGGAGGAAGCATTTCCTTTTGACGAGACGCCAGATCAGCTCCAATCCATTAAAGAAGTTAAGGTAGATATGGAAGACGAGAGACCAATGGATCGTTTGGTTTGCGGAGATGTTGGTTACGGTAAAACGGAGGTTGCTTTAAGAGCAACATTTAAAACGATAATGGACGGGAAACAAGTTCTTATGCTAGCCCCAACGACCATTTTGGCTCAACAGCACTTCAATACCTTTCTTGAGAGGTTTTCGCCCTATCCTATAAATATTGAGCTGTTGAGCAGATTTAAACCACCGAAAGAGAGCAGGGTTATCATTGATGGTCTCAAAGAAGGACACGTTGATATAGTTATCGGGACACACCGTTTGCTTCAAAAAGATGTGGGCATGAAGAATTTGGGGCTCGTTGTGATAGATGAGGAACAACGTTTTGGCGTTGCTCATAAAGAACATTTGAGGGAGCTAAGAAAGACGGTCGATGTCTTGGCCCTAAGTGCTACACCGATACCTAGGACGTTACAGATGTCTTTATCGGGGGTTAGAGATATGAGCATTATAAATACTCCCCCCGAAGATCGTTATCCTATCTTAACTAGGGTGATGCAGTATGACGAAAAGATGATTCGAGATGCCATAAGAAGAGAAATTAACCGCGGAGGCCAAGTTTATTACGTTCACAATAGGGTCAAGACAATTTATAAAACGGTAAAAATGATTGCGGGGATCGTGCCCGAAGCCAGAATAGCGGTTGCTCACGGACAGATGAAAGAGCACGATCTAGAGAAGGTGATGTTGGATTTCTTGGCAAAAAAATTCGATATCCTGTTGTGCACCACCATAATTGAATCGGGCATCGATATCCCGACGGTGAATACCTTAATAGTTGATGAAGCAGATAAGCTTGGATTGGCCCAAATGTACCAGCTCAGGGGAAGGGTTGGCCGTTCCCATCATAGGGCTTATGCGTACTTTCTTTTTCCAAGCGATAAGTTGCTTACCGCCACGGCGTTTAGTCGATTGAAGACGATAAGCGAGTTTACCGAATTGGGGTCAGGAATAAAAATTGCTATGAGGGATCTGGAGATAAGAGGCGCGGGCAATCTTCTTGGACCCCAACAACATGGCCATATGGCCGCGGTTGGTTTTGATCTCTACAATCAGTTTCTTCGGGATGCTGTAGGAGAAATACAGGGTGAAGTCGTGCCCGCACGGCCGACCAAGACGGAAATCGATCTGCCCCTCGATGTTTTTATTCCGAGAGATTATATCGAGGAGGAGACCCTTAGAATAGAGGCCTATCGCTTAATTGTCTTTGCAAAGGATGCGGGCGCAATCGATGGGGTGAGAAGTAATTTAAGAGACAGATTTGGCGGTCTGCCTGAGCCAGTAGAAAACTTGATTGAAATAGCGAAAATAAAAATATTGGCACGTAGCATAGGTTTGAGGGGTATAATTTGTGAAAGAAGGCGGCTGACCTTAAAAAATGTTTCTTTATCCAAAAAGAAAACGAGTTTTCTTCAGGAAAAGTATAAGGGTTTAATTTACAAATCTCAAATAAAGGCGCTGGTCATCAACGATTTTTCCAAACAAAATATCCTTTTTTTCTTGAGAGATTTGTTTGATGATATAATACGGACGCGCAATAATTAATGAAGAGAGGAAATTAAATTGAAGAAAATTTTTTTAGCAGTTTTGTTGATTGCAAGTTTGGCGCTCACTGGCTGTGGGCAAAAAGTGGCGGCCACGGTCAATGGCAAGAAGATTTACGAGGATGAGGTGGAAAAGAGATTCGAAATTTTAAAGGGTCAATATCAGACGAACGGAGAGATGGATGGTAATGCCGAGAAAGAACTTAAAGAGTCGGTCATCGATAGTTTAATCAATGAAATTCTGATTACTGAAGAAGCCGCAAGGCAAAACGTTGAGGTCTCCAAGGAGGAGGTCAACTCAAGGATCGGTGAGGTTAAAGGCAATTTTCCCGATGAGAAGTCGTTTTTTAAAGCTCTTGAGGAAAATAAGATGAATTTGGCTGATTTTGAAAAAGAGATTGAAAAATTTCTTGTTATGCAAAAGATGACGGATAAGGTTATGACGGGTATTAAGGTGACCGACGAGGAGGTTAAAAAACACTACGAAGAGAACAAGGAAAGTTTCGTGGAGTCCGAGCAGATTCATTCTAAACATATCCTTCTTAAGGACGAGGAGACCGCCAAAAAGGTTTTGACCGAGCTTAAGGATGGCTCCGATTTTGCTAAGCTCGCCAGCAAGCATTCGACCGATCCTGGCTCCAAGGATAAGGGCGGGGATTTGGGATGGATGGGTCGCGATCAGCTCGTGCCGGAGTTTGCGGAAGCCGCTTTTAACCTCCAAATAGGGCAATTAAGCGACCCAGTGAAGAGTCAGTTTGGTTATCACATCATCGTGGTTGAAGAGAAAAAAGAAGCGACCCAAAGAAGTTTTGAAGATGTTAAAGGGGATATTAAGCAAATTTTACTCGAAAACAAGCGCAGCGAAAAATTTCAGAAATGGATCGAGGGTTTAAAGAAAGAAGCGGATATTAAAAAGAATGTATAGGGAAGTTTAAATGGCGAAAGATTGCAACTTCGAAAAACTGGTCGAAACAATATCTACCCTAAGAGGTCCTAACGGTTGCCCTTGGGACAAAGAGCAAACTCATAAATCGATCATGTCTCATCTGATCGAGGAGGCGTACGAAGTTTTAGATGCGATCGAGTGTGGGGATTTTAATCATCTTAAAGAAGAGCTGGGAGACCTTTTGCTTCAAATTGTTTTTCATGCTCAAATGGCTTCTGAAGATGATAAGTTCGATATAAACGATGTAGTTAATGATATCGTTGAGAAATTGAAGCGCCGTCATCCCCACATCTTTTCGGATAAGATTTTATCTACCCCTAAGGAAGTTTTAAAGAATTGGGAAAGGATAAAGAGGGAGGAAAAAAGGGTGTCCTCACACCTCGCGGGAATTCCAAGCAACCTCCCTGCGCTTATATACGCGGCCAAATTACAAGCCAAAGCCTCCAGGGTTGGTTTCGACTGGCAAAGGATTAGGGATGTGGTTAAGAAGCTCGATGAAGAGGTTGAGGAATTTAAAGATAATTATTTTAAGGGAGAAAATGTTGAAGAGGAAATTGGCGATATTTTATTTACAGTAGTAAATATAGCTCGTCATTTAAATGTAGATTCCGAGATCGCGTTGAGAAGGGTTGTTAATAAATTCTGCAAGCGGTTTGAACTTATGGAAAATATGGTGGAAGAGAGAGGCCTTGATTTTGAGGTTTTATCTTTAGAAGAAAAGGATGAGCTGTGGGAGGAAGTCAAAAAGTTAATTTGTCCCAAGTGAAGTCGAAGGATGGCAGATAGATTGGGTAAAAATTGTAGATTATAAATTGGAAATTTTAAATTGAAAGAGAAAATACCGTGCCTGCGGCAGGCAGAAAAACAATCAAGACAAATTTAACTTTTGCACTTTACAATTAGCTGCAAAGTAGCTTATGGCTGAAGATCACCACGGGTTAAAGCCCTCGTGATGACAAGGAAAAGGGAAGGTCATTGCGAGCAAAGCGAAGCAATCTCCAGACCGGAGACAGAATAACGTGGTGACATTGATATGTGGAGTTTGAAAACTAGGTAACTATGTAACTAAGAAACCAAAGGGCTACCGATTGATAAGTACAGTGCGATGGGTAAAGAGTATGGAGTATAGCAAGACCACAATCTGACCAACAAACTCCCGACCCCCCACTGCCGACTATCAACTAATTAAAGGAGGTTTTTTATGACCACAATTACCAAAGTAATTGCAAGAGAAATTTTAGATTCGAGAGGAAACCCCACCGTTGAGGTCGATGTTTTTCTAGCGGGCGGCGGATGGGGAAGAGCCGCGGTTCCTTCCGGCGCTTCTACGGGCGCCTTTGAAGCGGTTGAGCTTCGCGACGAAGACAAGTCACGTTATCTTGGAAAAGGTGTCTTAAAAGCGGTTAAAAACGTAAATGACGTGATTGCTCCAAAGATTATTGGAGTTGATGCCCTCAACCAGAAAGAGCTGGATGCGAAATTAATTGAGATGGACGGAACGGAAAACAAAGCAAACCTAGGGGCAAATGCCATTCTCGGCGTTTCTATAGCTGCGGCAAAAGCTGTTTCCAATGCGCGTGGCATCTCTCTTTTTCAATACATTGGGGGTCCAGACGCGCATGTTTTACCGATTCCTATGATGAACATACTGAATGGCGGGAAACATGCCGATAATAATGTTGATATACAAGAATTTATGGTCATGCCGGTTGGGGCCCTTTCTTTTAAAGAGGCCTTAAGGATGGGGGCCGAAGTTTTTCACAACTTAAAGAAAGTTTTGCACGGAAGGGGTTTAAGTACGTCTGTCGGCGACGAGGGGGGGTTTGCACCCAACTTAAGCTCCAACGAGGAAGCTCTTAAAGCAATTTTGGAGGCTATTAAGAAGGCGGGATACGAACCGGGAAAAGATATTTATATTGCGCTTGACCCCGCGGCTACCGAATTTTATAAGGATGGAAAGTATGTTTTAACCGGTGAGGGAAGAGAATTATCTCCTGACGAGATGGTTAATTTTTACGCTGATTGGGTTGAAAATTATCCGATAATATCGATTGAAGATGGTATGGCTGAAGATGATTGGGGTGGTTGGAAGAAGATAACCGAGAAGCTCGGAGAAAAAATTCAATTGGTTGGGGACGATCTTTTTGTCACAAATGTTAAGAGGCTCTCGAAAGGAATAGAGCTCGGGGTGACAAATTCAATATTGATCAAACTCAATCAAATTGGAACTTTGACCGAGACGCTCGAAGCGATTAATATGGCCAAAAATGCCGGTTATACGGCGGTAATTTCTCACAGGTCCGGGGAGACGGAAGATACGACAATTGCTGATGTGGCTGTGGCCGCAAACGCGGGGCAGATAAAGACAGGAGCGCCATCCCGGACGGACCGTGTATGTAAGTATAACCAGCTTTTAAGAATAGAATCGGAATTGGGTTCAGCCGCAAAATATCTCGGCAAAGGAGCTTTTTATAATTTAAGCGGCTCATAGGCCCTATTCTGTACAGAGGGGAAATTTATGCGTCGCACGAAAATAGTCTGTACAATCGGTCCTGCCAGCGAGAATCCCAAGGTTTTAAAGAGGCTTGCTGAAGCAGGAATGAATGTTGCCAGGTTAAACTTTTCTCATGGAAATCATGAGGAATATGCCAGAAATATTTTTAATATAAAGAAGATATCGGCCGATTTAAATACCCCAATAGGAATAATTGGGGATCTTTCCGGTCCCAAAATAAGAATCGGCGAAATATCAAATAAACACATAGTCCTTGAGGCAGGTCAGAGTCTTACATTAACGACGCGTCCTTTGATAGGCGACAAAAATAAGATTTATGTGAATTTTCCCGAACTCCCGCGTGACGTCTCTCTCGGTGGCACCATTCTTCTTAACGATGGGCTTATCGAACTGCGGATAAAAAAGATTGAGGGTGATGAGGTTGTTACCGAGGTGGTGAGCGGGGGAGAGCTTTCCTCACACAAAGGGGTTAATCTACCGGGTGTATCTGTGAATATCGATCCTATCACCGAGAAAGATATCGAAGATTTAAAATTCTGTCTCGAACGGGGCATAGACTGGGTGGCGATGTCTTTTGTCAGGTTCCCTGGCGACATTAAAAACTTGAGATTATTAATTGAAGATTATGGGGAGAATGTGCCGATAATTGCAAAAATAGAGAAACATGAGGCCGCAAGCAAAATAGATGAAATTATAGATGAAGCTGACGGCATTATGGTGGCACGCGGAGATTTAGGAGTGGAGATGTCGTTGGAGGACGTGCCCCTCATTCAAAAACGTCTTATCGATAAGGCGATGAGGAAGGGCAAACCGGTTATTACAGCGACGCAGATGTTAAATTCCATGATTGAGAATCCACGGCCAACGAGAGCCGAGGTGAGCGATGTGGCCAACGCCATCTTTGACGGGACGGATGCAGTCATGCTTTCGGGGGAGACGGCAATTGGAGATTATCCCGTTGAAACGGTTAAAATGATGGCAAGAATAATTGAGAAGACCGAATCTTTTATAGATTACTCCGGCAAACTTGGAGACAAGAGGAAGTGGTCTCAAGAGAGTTCTACTGATGCCATCAGTTTTGCTTCTTGTGAGCTGGCAAGTGGATTAAAGGCAAGGGTCATCATAACTTCGACGCAATCAGGAAACACCGCGCGGAAAGTATCGAAGTATAGACCGTCTGAACAGATAGCGGCGGTGACGCCGGAAGATAAAACGGCGAGGCAGTTGACTGTTTCCTGGGGGGTTAGACCGTTATGTATAACTTCGGGCCGCGATACCGATGAGATGATCGAGAAATCAATCGACAAGGTGGTTGAGGCCGAGATGGCAAAAAAGGGTGATGTTGTGGTGATTACGGCCGGGGTTATTGTAAATATCCCGGGGACAACCAATCTAATAAAGGTTCACGAAGTTTAAGAGGAAAAAATGGAATCTCAAGCTTACAGGTTGAAATCGGTTGCAAAACCAAAAAAAGCAAAAAAGAGTAAGTCGAAGAGAAGGGGGAGAAAAATTTTCAGGTTGAGTCCCCAAGTGGTTATATATTGTTTTTTGTTGATGATAATTGCTTTTTGGATATCTCAACCGGTTATGCAAAGGTTTACCGAAAAAAAAGAAATCTCCGTTTTGCGGGATAAGATAGTTAGTTTACAGAAGGAAAACAGCATTCTGGAGGGAGAGGTTTCAGCGTTATATTCAAATGATTATATTGAAATGATAGCTAGAGAGGATCTTGGTTTGGTAAAACAGGGGGAAGAGTCCTACATAGTGGTTCCGGGTACCGAAGCAGAAGAGAAAGAGATTTCGGCATCCGATAAAAATACCGAGGAGACAGGTCCGAAGAAATCGATTTGGCAGCAGATGTATAATTTTGTTGCAGGTTTTTTTGATTTATAACGCAATCCTCTTTTGAAAATGAATATTGATTTTACAGATATAAAATTGATAACAGAACAGATTGGGCGAAAGCCCCGTGGCGCGTTAAAAGTGCTGAAGCGTTGCGAGTGGGGTTATCCTCAGGTTATTTTAAATTTACCCGTTTTAGAAGATGGCACTCCGTTTCCCACGATTTTTTGGTTGACTTGCCCGCTTTTAGTTAAAAGGGTTTTTCGTCTTGAAGAAGAGGGCTTTGTAAAAAAATTACAATTGAGATTAAAAGAGGACAGCGTATTTGAATTGGAGCTTAAGAGAGCGCACGAAGATTATCGCCAAAGACGCGCTGATTTGATGGCGCTCAAGGATTTTCATAACAAAGATGCCGGTGTTGGCGGGGTTTCTTACCCAGGCGGCTTAAAGTGCCTACATGCTCATTATGCTCACTATCTTGCTTGCGGCCTTAATCCGGTTGGCAAACTAATCGACGAGCTGGTTGGAAAAATCGCTGAGTGTAATGAATGTGAAAGGAGAATCGATGAGGTTAGCTTCGATTGATATTGGGACTAATTCCACTCGTCTGATGGTTGCCGAAAAAAAGGAAGGTTGTCTCAAGACCCTTTATCGCGGAGCCAAGATTACAAGATTGGGCGAGGGGATCGATGCGAAGGGAGTTTTGTCGGATGCGGCGATGGAACGGACAATTATGGCGTTGAAAAAGTACAAACAGATGGTTGAAGACAATAATGCAGTTAAGATGAGCATCGTTGCCACAAGTGCCGTGCGAGATGCGACGAATTCGCAAATTTTTATAGATAGGGCAAAAAAAGAAGTTGATTTGGACGTCAGTGTTTTAGCCGGCAAAGAAGAAGCGAGGTTGTCTTTTCTTGGAGCTACACATTGCCATGGGGATAATCGGCCAATCTTGGTTGTAGATATAGGCGGAGGGAGCACGGAGCTAATTTTTGGCAAGCCCGGCCACATTGAGAAAATTTTCAGTTTAGATATCGGAAGCGTCCGTCTTACAGAGATGTTTGTCAAAAACGATCCTCCCCTCATAAACGAAGTGGAGTCGATTAAGGAACATATCTACTTAGCGGGGAAAAAAATTTATAAAAAAATTGGAGGCCGAAAGGATCTTCTCGGCGTGGGTTTAGCCGGCACGATAACAACTTTGTCGGCCGTATCTCAAAATATGGAAGTCTATGATCCCAAGAAGATTCATGGCTCAACGCTTTTGCTCTCAGAGATAGAGCGGATCTTAAAGATTTTTTTAAGCAAAAACCTTTCCGAGCGGAAGATCATCGTGGGTCTTGAAAGTGAGCGAGCTGATATAATTATCTCTGGCACCCTTATTTTAACGGGCATCATGAAGGGGCTCGGTCTCAAGGAGATGATGGTAAGCGAGCACGACATACTGGATGGTCTAATTCTTTCGATAGATACTTGACGCTAGTGACCGCTAATTGCTTTTAACTATCAACTGTCCGATAAGCTCTTAACCTGTACAGCGGGTCCGATGAGCTCTTAACCTGCACATGTTCAACTTTACCCTTTACCCGTTCTCCCCTGTATCTTTTGCCCTTATTTAAGCTCTATGCTCTATTTATGAGATTGCTTCGGCTTCGCCTCGCAATGACTTTCCCTTTTTCTTGTCATCACGAGGGCTTTAGCCCGTGGTGGTCTTTAGCCATAAGTCATATACTGTCAGCCATCTGCAAATTCTAACTTCTTTCTTGAATTAGAAGGGCTATTTTGCTATATTAAACTCGTTTTGTAAGGAAGTGCCCGAGTGGCGGAACAGGCAGACGCAACGGACTTAAAATCCGTTGTCCCTTGTGGACGTGTCGGTTCGACTCCGACCTCGGGCACCATTTTTTTGAGCCTATTTAGTAATTTTTTTCACAAAATTTTCAAATAGGGATTGAATAAAAAGAAAAAACGGGGTAAATTTATTAAAATTTAAATTTTAAAAAGAAAATATTTTTCGGTGTAGGAAGTAGGATTTTGCGGACAGAGGGCGTATTAAACACATATTGAAGTTTAAAATTGCTGGAGAACTGGAGAATTTGTTGAAAGTTATTATTTCTTAAAGAGAAAGGTGAGTACAGGTGCCCGAGAGATTAAAAAAAATTCGTGAAGCTGAAATCCAAGCTTCGAAAATCATAGAAGAGGCAAAACAGCAATCAGAGAAAGTTATTGAACAAGGTAAAAAAGAGAGTCAGGAGATTATTAGAAAAGCTATTGAGGAAGCAAAAACTGAGGGCAAGGTTTTAAAAGAAAAGATGCTAAAGGAGAGCGAAAAAGAGGTTAAGAGGCTTAATGTTGATGCTGAAAAACAAAAAGCCAATATCTCTCAGAAAGCAAAAGCTAACTTTGACTCTTCAGTGAAGGTTGTGATCAAGGAGTTGGTTGATTAAAAATGGCTGTAGCCGAAGTCGAAAAGATTTATTTAGCAGCTCACGACTCTATAAGAGAAACACTAGTTGAGACCCTACAGAAAAAGGGTCTGGTCCACATCGTCAATTTACGGAAAGAATTGTCCGAAACGGAATTGGAGGAATTAATCGGGGATTTCGAGCCCGATTCAAAAGATGTGGACTTTGTGCTATCTAGGGTTAATTTCGTTTTGGATTTTTTGGGCGAGTTTCAGAAAAAAGAGGGCGGATTCCTTTCGGGCATGATGGGCGAAAAAACCGAAGTCGAGCTCTCCGAATTTGAAAAAATTAGAGCTAAAGTTGATTTAGAGGGGATTTATGAAGAATGTGAAAGTCTTGAAGGTCGCTTAAACGCTATAGAGACCGAGCTTGGTAAATTAGAGAATGTTCGCAAAGAACTAAAACCATGGATGCCGCTAGATATAAAATTTATAGATATCGGCGAAACCGAAAATACAATTTTTGCAATTGGGCAATTTCCCGTCTTAAACTTCGACAAGGCGGAACACGAACTGGAAGATTCCGTAATTGAGTCATCTCTGGATATGATAAACAAAGATTCCCAGTTCGCGTATGTTCTTGCCATTTTTCTGAAAGAGCGCTCAACCGAAGTAAATCAAATTTTAAGCAAGTATGGATTTCAGACCACTTCATTTGCAAATTTGGATGACGCTCCCGAAGAAGAAGTGGCCGAAATCGCCGAACAAATTTACAATCTCCAAGAGGAAAAGAAGGCGGTCATCAAAAAGGCGAAAGACCTGGTTTCTTTGAAGTCCGACCTAATCGTTCTCAAGAATTACTTGGAGAATATGAAAAACAGGGCAAAGGTTCAGCTTAATTTTGCTAAAACCGAAAAGGCTTTCATGCTGGAAGGCTGGGTTCGGAAGGAAGACGTGGCGCGCTTTAAGAAAGAGGTTTCTAAGTTATCCACCGAAGTCGATTTTACTTTTGCGGACCCGAAAGAGAATGAAAATCCTCCCGTGATGCTCAAAAACAATAAATGGTTTACTCCGTTTGAAATCGTTACGAGTCTTTACGGTTATCCCAAATACGGAGAACTGGATCCGACAGCTTACCTTGCGCCCTTCTTCATCATCTTTTTTGGCATTTGCATAGGAGATGTTGGTTATGGTCTAATTTTAACCCTCGCGTCATTGTGGCTTAAGAAGAAGTTTCGGGCCAAGGAGACCATAAGGAATTTTGCGGTGTTGTTTATTTGGGGGGGATTGGCCTCCATGGTTGCTGGGGCGCTTACGGGCAGTTGGTTCACCATCGAAACTGAGTCTTTGCCGTTGGTTTTAAGGAAAATGATAATTTTAGAACCTTTAAAGGATCCCGTTACATTCTTGGTCTTTTGCTTTCTTTTCGGGTTTGCTCATTTACTTTTCGGAGTAGTTCTTGAGATGTACGATAACATTAGAAATGGTAGATGGATTGAGGGGATCTTTAGAGAAGGTGGGAAACTAATACTTCTTCCAGGTATCGCGCTTCTTATCGTGCAAATGCTTTCAATGGGAAAAGAAGTTTTACCTGCTACATTGTTGTCTGTGGCAAAATGGATGTCGATAGTCGGCGTCGTTTTAATAGTTTGGTTTACTGAGCCCAACGCTAAAAGCATTTTTGGCAGAATAGGCAGCGGAGTTTATGGGCTTTATGGAATGACCTCTTTTATCGGGGACACCATCTCCTACTCACGGTTGATGGCTTTGGGGCTCGCGACCTTTTTAATCGGCTGGGGTATCAACATCATTGGCGGCATCGCCAATGATATGATTCCCTTTGTTGGGTTCGTCATCATGGCTATAATTCTTGTGGTGGGTCATCTTTTTAATTTGGTCATAAATTTAATAAGTGCTTTTGTTCATCCAGCAAGATTACAATATGTTGAGTTCTTCGGGAAGTTCTTTGAGGGCGGAGGACGTCCTTTTAAGCCATTTGCTCTTGATGCAAAGAATCTGGTTTTTAAAGGACCAGAGTTGCTGAAGGATGATAAATTGACAAGTAACTTAAGATAGAAAGGAGGTAAAAATATATGAATGAAACTCTTTTATTGCTTAATGGTTACCAGTGGGCCGTTTTGGCGGCCAGTCTTTCAGTGATATTTGGCGGTATCGGATCCTGTATAGGAATAGCGTCTGCCGCTAAAATGTCGGCGGGGGTATTAGCAGAAGACCCCGATAAGTTTGGTGGGCTTTTGGTTTTGTGCATACTCCCTGGCACCCAGGGTATTTACGGTTTTATAACCGGTCTTTTGGTGGTTGTATTTTTTGGTTTGCTCGGAGGAGACGGCAAGAGCATTGTTCTTGCTCAAGGTGTGAGAATATTTTTAGGTTGCATGCCCGTGATGATAATGTGTTTGGTTTCAGCAATTTTTCAGGGCGCGGTTTCAACGGCGGGCGTGGGCATGGTTGCCAAGAGGGGAGAAGCAGCCGGCCAGGGCATGATTCTTTCAGCTTTGGTAGAAACATATGCTGTATTGTCGCTTGTTGTTTCTCTCTTCTTGATAATGGCTGCACAAGCTGGATAATTGTTAACTTTTAGATAGGGTGTGTTAAATGGCGCTTGAAGATATTGTCAACCGAGTAGTCGGTGACGCAAAAAAGACGGCTGATGAGATTCGAGATAAGGCGAGGACCGAAGCTGATCAAGAGATGGCTGAGGCAAAAAAGAAAGCAGAATCCATTAAAGCCGGCATCCTCACTGAAGTAAAGGCCGAAGCCAAAAGGGAAGAAAAAAGGATACTTTCGCTTGCGAGATTGGAAGCAAGGAATGTAGTCCTTGCCCAAAAAAGAGCTTTGATAGATGGAGTTTTTGATGAAGCCCTTGAAAAACTCAAATTACTTACCGATGAGAAGTATCGAAGACTGTTGAAGAAAATGCTTCTTAAAGACGAGGTCGAAGGGGATGAAGAGTTGATTTTATCCTCTGAAGACAGGAAGAAAGTGGGAAACGGTTTTATAAAAGAGCTAAATTCTTCCTTAAAAACCCAAGGCAAGAAAAGCGATATTAAACTATCCAGGGAGACGAGGGATCTGGGTGGCGGCTTCGTTTTTAAAAAAGGCAAGGTGGAATTGAACAATTCTTTCTTTGCTATGATTGAAACGGTCAGAGAAGAATTGGAGACAAAAATAATTGACGGTTTGTTTGGGTCGGGGGAGTGAAAAGTTGGTTTGTTGAAAGCTTTGAGGGATCCGTTAAAATATGGGTTTGCTGTAGGAAGGATTAGGGTTCGCGAGACAAAGATGCTTGGAGCAAATCGACTGGATAGGCTGATTGGAGCCGGCGACTTTTACGATCAGAAACGGATTCTTGTGGAGACCGACTATGGGAATTTTTTTCAAGAAGCTGCAACCCCCGAGGACGTCGAGCAAGCTTTGAACGATTATCTCGCAGTTCTTTATGAATTTTTAGAAGAGATATATCCTGAAAAAAAGATACTATCCTATTTTCGTTCCCGGTACGATTTTCATAATTTAAAAGTTTTTCTGAAGGCAAAGTATGGAGAGAAGTCCACCGAACGAATATGGTCGAAGCTTGGGATGTTGGACGCCGAGGTGGCAAAAGAGAGGGTCGACGAAGGCAACCTTGACGAAATAGAGGAACCCTATGCGTCCGCCTTACTTGAGGCCATGGAAAAATTTGAGGAAGATAAAGATTCTCAGCAGATAGATGTGGTTTTAGATAGAGCCTTGCATTTATACCTTTATGAGGTCGCAAAGAGACAAAAAAACAAGTTTTTTTTGGGTTATGTTAAAAGCTTGATCGATCTGGCTAATTTGAAGCTTTTTATGAGAGCGAGAAATTTAAACAAGGAAGCAAGGTTTGTTGAGGATGCTTTGTTGGATCACGGTTTTATTCCAAAGGGGGATTTTATTTCAGCTTATTATGATGCTCCGGAAGTGCTGATAGGCAAATTAAAAGAGACGCCTTATGCCAAAATAGTTCAGGATAGCGTTGCGGGGCAAGAGTTCGACCTCGACTTTTTCGACAGAAAAGCAGATGATTTCTTGGTCAGTTTCCTAAAACCGGCAAAGTATATAGCTGTAGGCCTTGAGCCATTGATAAGTTATATAATCGCGAAGGAGAATGAGGTAAAAGCGCTAAGGATTATTCTTATCGGAAGGCTTAGTGGTGTTTCGGCTCAAACCATTAAAGAGAGAGTTTGTGCTCAGTATGTCTAAAATAGCGTTTATAGGAGACAAAACATCGGTTTTAGGGTTTCAGGCATTGGGGTTTGATGCCTATCCGGTTGTTGATCCGCAGGAGAGCCGAAATGTTTGGTCCGAAATAAAGGAAGAAAATTATACTGTAATCATGGTGACCGAGGAAGTTTACAAAGAAATAGATGATTTAATTTCCGAGGTTGCAGAAAGTTTTACCCCGGCGGTCTTAATCATTCCTCCCGCCAAAGGTGGCAAGGGTTTGGGATTTCAAAGAATGAAAAAGATTGTCGAAAAAGCGGTCGGTATGGATATTTTAAGTGAAGAAGGGAAGAGCTAATGGAACAGGGCATAATAGGCAAAGTGTCGGGTCCTCTGGTGGTCGCGGAGGGTCTAACGAATGCAAAGATGTATGACCTGGTTAGAGTGGGCAAAGATCGGTTGATGGGAGAGGTCATCGAAATTAGAGGTGAATCTTTTTCAGTCCAGGTATATGAAGAGACCATTGGACTGGGTCCAGGGGATCCTGTGTATACAACAGGAGAAGCTTTAAGCGTTGAACTCGGGCCTGGCCTGCTTGAGTCCATCTATGACGGCGTGCAGAGACCCTTAAATGTATTAAGAGATAAAGTGGGAGATTTCATAGTGCGCGGCGTTGAGGCACCAGGTTTAAACAGAGAGAAGAAGTGGGAATTTAAATCAGTTGCAAAAGTTGGAGATGAAGTTGCAAGCGGAGATATCTTGGGAACGGTGCAGGAGACCACGATTATCGAGCACAAGGTGATGGTTCCTCCGGGCATTGAAGGCAAGATCACGAAGATAAACGCGGGTGAGTTTACGGTCGACGATACTGTTGCTGTTTTGGAGAAGGACGGGCAAAAAAAAGAGATAACCATGCTCCAAAGATGGCCGGTTCGCCGCGGAAGACCTTATAAAGACAAGCTTCCACCTCACACTCCTCTTTCAACAGGCCAACGGGTTATCGACACTTTTTTCCCGGTGGCGAAGGGCGGAACCGCGTGCGTGCCAGGACCCTTTGGAAGCGGAAAGACGGTAATCCAGCACCAGATTGCCAAATGGGCCGATGCCGAGATAATCATTTTTATCGGTTGCGGTGAGCGAGGAAATGAGATGACCGATGTTCTTATGGAGTTTCCCGAGTTAAAAGATCCTTATTCTGGAGAGCCTTTAATGAAGAGGACCGTGCTTATTGCAAATACCTCCAACATGCCTGTTGCCGCGAGGGAAGCTTCGGTTTATACAGGGATAACTATAGGAGAGTACTTTAGAGATATGGGCTACAGTGTGGCTCTTCAGGCGGATTCTACCTCTCGCTGGGCCGAGGCTTTACGAGAAATTTCCGGAAGATTGGAAGAGATGCCGGGAGAGGAAGGATACCCCGCTTATCTTGGCTCTCGTGCAGCAGCTTTTTACGAAAGAGCAGGAAGGACTAGTTGTCTTTCCAAAGATGACAGAGAAGGTAGCTTAACCGTTGTTGGAGCAGTTTCTCCTCCTGGGGGAGATTTGTCTGAACCTGTTACCCAGAATACTTTAAGAGTTGTGAAGGTATTCTGGGGCCTTGAAGACCAGCTTGCCTATCAAAGGCACTTTCCCGCAATTAACTGGCTTCAAAGTTACTCGCTTTATATGGAAGAGGTTGAGGATTACTGGACCAAAGAGGTCGATCCGGAGTTTAAAAAATTGAGGACGGACGCAATGGCTATTTTACAGCGGGAAGCGGAGCTAAAGGAGATAGTAAGGTTGGTTGGTGTCGAAGCGCTTTCAACAAATGAAAGGATATTGATGGAAACGGCGAGGTCCGTTAGAGAAGACTTTTTGCAACAAAATGCTTTTCATGAAGTTGATACGTTTACTTCTCTTAAGAAGCAATTTTTGATGCTTAAGGTGATAATGCACTTTCACGAGGTGGCTTTGGAGGCCATCGAGAAGGGTACCAATATTAAAGATATTTTAGAAGCTCCCATACGAGAGAGAATATCCAGGATCAAGTTCCTTGAGGAAAAAGAGATCGGGAAATTGAAAGATTTATTGAAAGACATATCATCTCAATTCAAAGCTTCTAGAACGGGAGGCGAGTAACATGCCCAAGGAATATATGACGATACGTGATGTTGTCGGGCCGCTTTTGCTTGTTGAAAAGGTGACTGATGTAAAATATGGCGAGCTTGTTGAGTTACAGTTCCCGGATGGCTCAATTAGCCGAGGCAATGTTTTGGAGATAACAAAGGATACCGCGCTCATCCAGTCATTTGAGGGGACGAGGGGTATTAATACCACCCAGACCAGAGTAAGGTTCGTTGGAAAGGGTATGGAGGTCGGCGTCTCAAAGGATATTGTGGGCAGGGTCTTTGACGGTCTCGGTCACACCATCGATGGGGGGCCCGAGATCATCCCAGAAAAACGCCTCAGCATCTATGGTGAGCCGATGAATCCGTATTCTCGGGACTATCCGGAGGATTTTATCCAAACTGGAATTTCGGCTATCGATGGACTTAACCCACTGGTTAAAGGGCAAAAGTTGCCAATATTCTCGGGCTCAGGTCTTCCTCATCCGAAATTAGCGGCCCAAATAGCGAGGCAAAGCCAGGTTTTAGGGAAAGATGAGGAATTTGCCGTTGTCTTCTGCGCGATGGGGATAACCTTTGAGGAAGCGAACTATTTTATAAGCGAGTTCAAAAGAACCGCTGCAATTGAAAAAGCTGTTATATTTATCAACCTGGCGGACGACCCGGCGGTTGAGAGGATTGCGGCGCCGAGGGTCGCGCTCACAGCGGCGGAGTATCTGGCATTTGATTTGGATATGCACGTTTTGGTGATCTTGACCGACATGACTTATTATTGCGAAGCTCTTCGCGAGGTTTCCGCGGCGAGAAAAGAGGTTCCCGGGAGAAGAGGCTACCCTGGATATCTCTATACTGACCTTGCTACAATTTACGAGAGAGCCGGCAAGATAAAGAATAAAAAGGGATCGATTACCCAGATACCCATCCTCTCCATGCCAGAGGACGACAAAACCCATCCCATTCCCGACCTTACCGGTTATATCACTGAGGGTCAGATAATTTTGAGTCGTGACTTGCACCGTAAAGGAATACATCCCCCGATAGATGTTTTGCCCTCCCTTTCCAGATTAAAGGAAAAAGGAATAGGCCCGGGCAAGACCAGAGAAGATCATTCAGGTGTATCTAACCAGCTCTTTGCGGCGTATGCCCGAGGAAAAGAGGCAAAGGAACTCGCCGTTATTCTTGGCGAGGCGGCGTTGTCGGATGTCGATAAGAAATTTGCCAAGTTTTCCGAGGAATTTGAGCAGCGTTTTATACAGCAGGGTGAATTCGAGAACAGAAGCATCGAGCAGACACTCGATCTTGGTTGGGAGCTGTTGACACACTTACCGCGCGCGGAACTCAAGAGAGTGCGGGAAGAGCACATAGAAAAATATATGTCAAAATTTATGAAGGAAGAGTCGAAAGAAGAAAAGGAACTCGAAGAGGTCAAATCTTAAGTAAATTTGAAGTAGTTTTTGGAATTTTTTTAGGGGATGATTCGTTAAGTGGCGATTTTAAAGATAAACCCGAACAGGATGGAGCTTTTAAAGCTCCGTAGGCGGTTAGCAATCGCAAAAAGGGGCCATAAACTGCTTAAAGATAAACTCGATGAGTTGATGAAGCAGTTTTTGGAGCAGGTGCGCAAGAACCGAGATATTCGCAAAGAGATTGAGGAAAAACTTGCGAAAGCTTACCAAATTTTTACGATTGCTCGCGCTGAATCATCGGCTGAGATTATAGAGGAAGCCCTCTTTTATCCGCGCATGGTTACGAACATAGAAATTTCGGAAAAGAGACTGATGGGGGTGAGGGTTCCTGAATTTGAAGCCGTGCAGGAAGGAATGTTCGATTGCTACGGGTTATCTACCACCCCGGCGGTTCTTGATAAAGCGTTATTTTCATTGAACGAGATAGTGCCCCTCTTGATAAAGCTGTCGGAGGCCGAGAAGGCGGTAGAGCTTATCGCGGTTGAGATAGAGAAGACTCGCCGTCGCGTAAACGCTCTTGAGCATGTATTGATTCCTCAATTGAATGAAACAATAACCTATATAAATATGAAGCTGGACGAGGCGGAAAGAGAAAACAGAACGAGACTGATGAAGATAAAAGAGATAGTCTCAGAAGGCACAACATAATCGTTAGACCAACCTGGTACAGTCCTGCCAGATACTGGTCTGCATCAGATATCAGATATCAGGTACCTGGTTTTCTTAAATCCAAATTTTTATAAAAAACCCCTAAAGTAAGTCTTTTTAATTCCCGATATATAAAATAGCCCGCTTATGGGTTAGCTAGCTCTTTCATTGGCGCCCCTCTGGTGAAAGAGCTAGTTTT
>DSBK01000012.1 GCA_011046085.1 Actinomycetota bacterium | reverse complement strand
GACACTCAATTGGTAGTTGGCTGTTGGCAGATGGCAAAATAAGGGGAAAGGGTAGAGAGTATAGAGCTAAGAGTACGGAGCAGAGAACGAATAGAGTATGGAGTATGGCAGATAGTTAACAGTTGGTTAGATGGCTGGATGGGAAGTTATCTAACAAGCCAACCAACTAACAAACAAACTACCGACTCCTCACTAAGAGATTACCGACTAATTGGTACAGGGTAACGGGGGCAGAAGAGTTGGAAATTGTAAATTGGAAAGTTAAAAGTGAAAAGTTAAAGATTGAGATCAGTAAAAAACTGTCAACTCCCAACTATCAACTGAATGACTGGCGACTGGGAGCCAGACTGTTGAATTTTGTCATTGCGAGGACTCCGATGCTACACCCCCTGCCTACCGGCAGGCAGGGGAGGACGAAGCAATCTCGAATTACCAAGCATTATGAGATCGCCACGCTTGGCAAAGCCACACTCGCGATGACTTTTCCTATTATTCAACAGTCTCGGAGCTGGCGACTGGGAGCTGAACGGTGAATAAACCTAAAGTATGTGTTCTTTTGGCGGCGGGGATAAATAGAGATTACGACGCGGTATATGCTTTTGAGAAAGCGGGTGCTCATGTTGAGAGAGTGCACGTTAACACCCTCGCTTCTTGCGAAAAAACGCTCAAAGAATATCAAATTTTGATGTTTCCCGGCGGCTTTTCCTTTGGTGACGATATCGCCTCTGGGAAAATATTGGCAAATAAATTAAAATATAAACTGCTGGAGCAGATTATTGAATTTATATCCGACGGGAAGCTGATTTTCGGGGTATGCAATGGATTCCAAGTTATGGTCAAACTCGGGCTTCTTCCCGGTTTTGATGGTGATTATAGAAGCCAATTAACAACTTTAACTTTCAACGATTCCGGTAAATTTGAGGACCGTTGGGTTTATTTAAAAGTTAATACGAACTCAGATTGCATTTTTACAAAAGGAATAGATGATTTTCTTTATGTGCCCGTTTGTCATGGAGAGGGCAAGTTTTTTATTGAAGAGAAAGAGGTTTTGGACAGGATAATCTCAAATAATCAGGTTGTCATTCAGTATTGCGATGGGGAGGGTAATTTTGCGGGCTATCCCTTCAATCCCAACGGTTCAGTAAACAACATTGCTGGTGTCTCCGATGAGACGGGCAGGGTTTTCGGGATGATGCCTCATCCCGAGGATTTCATCAGAATAACGCATCACCCTAGATGGACACGTGGAGATTTGCCCGAGAAGGGTTCGGGTTTGAAGTTTTTTTTAAATGCTGTTGAATACGCTAGAGAAAATATTTTATCGGATTAGTTTAATTAAAAGTGTGAGGTGAAAGTTTGAGCAACAGATATCTTGACGCACGTAACTTAAATTGTCGTCCAGACCGCCTTGAGGAAGCTTGTGGAGTTTTTGGTATTTACGCATCAGGGGAAGAAGACTTAGCCCGGCTCACTTATTTTGGTCTTTATGCTTTACAACACAGAGGTCAAGAAAGCGCTGGAATGGCGGTCTCTGATGGAAGCAATGTGCTGGTGTTCAAAGATATGGGGCTTGTTCCTCAAGTGTTTAACGAGAAAATTTTATCGACGCTTACGGGCAAAATTGCGATAGGCCACACCAGGTATTCAACGACCGGTTCCACTCATTGGGAAAATGCCCAGCCCATTCATAAAACATATAAGCACGGAACTCTTGCGTTGGCTCACAACGGCAATCTCGTAAATTCTGCGGAGCTTAGAAAAATGCTTACTCAAAATGGCAACAAGTTCAGGTCGACAAGCGATAGTGAGATTATAGCCGGGTTAATCGCAAACTTTTCCGATGAAAACATAGAAGGTGGCATCAAAAAAACAGTGAAATTACTGAAGGGTGCCTACGCTGTGACCGTTGTTACCGAGGAGAAGTTAATTGGTTTTAGGGATTCATATGGAATCCGGCCGCTTTCTTTAGGAAAACTTGGGGACAATTATGTTATATCATCCGAAACATGTGGTTTCGATATTATCGGAGCTGAATTTTTAAGGGATATTGAACCGGGAGAAATGGTTATTATAGATGAAAAAGGGCTTCATTCGGAAAAGATTGTTTCCAAAACACAGCCCTCTCTTTGTATCTTTGAGTTTGTATATTTTGCAAGGCCAGATAGTTACCTTTACGGAAAACCTCTTCACAATGCTCGTAACGAAATGGGAAGAATGTTGGCAAAGGAACATCCGGCGGATGCCGATCTTGTAATTCCGGTTCCGGACTCGGGGACATCTGCAGCGGTGGGGTATGCTCAAAGTTCGGGGGTGCCTTTTGGAGAGGGAATGATTAAAAATCGTTATGTTGGCCGAACCTTTATTCAACCTGCCCAAAGCATAAGGCAAATGGGCGTGAAGATGAAACTAAATCCTCTTAAGGAAATTATAAAAGGAAAACGTCTAGTAGTTGTGGATGATTCTATCGTTAGGGGAACTACGAGTAAACAAATTGTAAACATGTTAAAGGAAGCGGGAGCAAAAGAGGTGCATATGAGAATCAGTTCCCCCCCCGTCGGCTATCCGTGTTTTTATGGAATAGATACGGCCGAGAAAGAAGAATTAATTGCTTCTCGGATGGGCGTGGACGAGACAAGGGATTTCATTAATGCAGATAGTCTAGGTTATTTAAGTTTAGAGGGGTTGGTTGCTTCCAGCGGTAAAGCACAGGGGATGTTCTGCACGGCTTGTTTCGACGGTGTTTATCCGATCAAACTTTCTAAAACGTGTAAATTAAACAAGGAGATGTTGGAAACTCCAGTAAACAGTAAATAAGGTTGGGAGTTATGAAAAAGTCAAAAAAGCTTTCTTATAAGCAAGCGGGTGTGGATATCGAGGCAGGCGCGGAAGCGGTAAGGCTTATGAAAAAAGCGGTAAAGTCCACTTTTCGTCCAGAGGCGCTCGCCGAGATAGGAGGATTCGGTGGGCTCTTTCGTTTTAATAAAGATAAATATAAAGAACCCGTTTTGGTTTCCGGCACGGACGGAGTGGGAACCAAATTAAAAATTGCTCAGATGATGAACAAACACGATACGGTCGGGATAGATCTCGTTGCAATGTGCGTTGATGATATTGTGGTTTCGGGTGCGGAGCCACTCTTCTTTTTGGATTATATCGCGATAGGAAAAATTATCCCTGAAAAAATTGCTCAGATTGTTTCCGGTATTGCCTTTGGCTGCAAAGAAGCGGGTTGCGCTCTTTTGGGGGGAGAGACGGCGGAGCACCCTGGCGTTATGGCTCCAGATGATTATGATTTAGCGGGGTTTTGTGTGGGTGTTGTCGATAAAAGCGAAATTATCGACGGGTCTAGCATCAAAGAAGGCGATATAATTCTCGGGCTCGCTTCCTCGGGGCTTCACAGCAACGGATATTCGCTGGTGCGAAAAATCTTTCTTGAAGAGGGGAAATATTCCTTAGACAAAGACTTATCCGAACTAGGATGCTCTTTGGGCGCGGAACTTCTTAAACCAACCAAAATTTATGCCCCTTCTGTTTTAAGGGCGATAGAAAAACATGATGTTAAAGGAATTGCTCACATTACCGGTGGCGGAATTACTGAAAATTTGCCAAGAATTTTACCCGATGGTTGTGATGCAAAAATCGACCTATCTTCCTGGAGTGTTACCCCAGTATTTAAACTCATACAAAGAGAAGCGGGTATCGATGGGGAAGAGATGTTTAAGACCTTCAATATGGGGGTAGGTATGGTGGTTATAACTTCACCCGAAGAAGCCCCATCGCTAAAGAAGTTTTTAAGCAAAGAGGGAGAGAGGGTTTTAAATATGGGCGAAGTTGTTTCGGGCAAAGGAGAAGTGGTTTATGTCTAAAAAAACCAAGTTGGGCATTTTGGCCTCAGGTAGCGGGACAAATCTTCAAGCAATTATCGACGCGTGTGAATCAGGCGAGGTTTTTGCTGAAGTTGTTTTGGTTGTAAGCAATGTTTCTGACGCCTATGCTTTAGAGCGTGCAAAAAAACACGGCATAAAATCCATTTTTATAGATAAAAATAATTTTGAGTCAAGAGAAGATTATGATAAAGAACTAATCTCTATTTTGCGAGATAATCAAGTTAATTTAGTTGTTTTGGCGGGATACATGCTTCTTGTCGGTCCGGAACTTGTGCGTGCTTTTGAAGGGAAAATAATGAATATCCATCCGTCGCTGCTTCCTTCTTTTCCGGGAACACACGGTGTTAAAGACGCATTGAATTATGGTGTTAAAATTTCGGGCGTCACCGTGCATTTTGTTGATAAGGGCCTGGATACCGGTCCAATAATATTGCAGGAAGCTGTCCCCGTTATGGAGAATGATACCATCGAAATTCTTCACAATCGGATTCATGAAGCCGAGCATAGAATTTATCCTGCGGCCATTAAAGTTTTTGCTGAAGGGCGGCTCAAGATAGAGGGAAGAAGAGTGAGAATATTGGAGAAAGGGGAACTGTGATGGACAAAGTTAAGATAAAAAGAGCGCTTATAAGTGTTTCTAACAAAGAGGGCATTGTAGATTTTGCGAAAGTTTTAAAGGGTTTCGACGTGGAAATTATTTCAACCGGTGGGACCGCGCGGGCTTTAATGAACGCTGGGATAGAGGTTGTTGGGATATCCAAGGTAACCAAGTTTCCAGAGATGCTTGATGGAAGGGTAAAGACCCTTCATCCCGCGATACATGGCGGCCTTTTGGCTATAAGGGACAGCAAGGAACACATGGAACAGATAAAGGAACACGATATAAAGCCAATTGATATGGTGGTGGTAAATCTCTATCCATTTGCCGAAACGATAACCAAAAAGGGCGTAACGATGGCTGAGGCCATTGAGCAGATAGATATAGGCGGACCATCTATGCTTCGCTCTGCCGCCAAGAATTTTGAGGGAGTTGCGGTTGTGGTAAATCCCGAAAAGTACGATGAAATCATTTCCGAGATGAGAAAAAATGATGGGTACACGTCAAGGGCCACGAGGTTAGAACTGGCAAAAGAAGTTTTCAGATTGACGGCGGAGTACGATACGATAATAAGTAAATATCTTGATGGCGAGGAAGATTTCCCTTCTTTGTTAAATTTAAAGTTCGAAAAAATTCAAGATTTGCGTTATGGCGAGAACCCTCATCAAAGGGCGGCATACTACAAGGAAATCAATCCCCCGAAGCACTCATTGGTCTTTGCTGAAAAGCTTCATGGAAAGGAACTTTCTTTTAACAATATTCTTGACTTGGAGGCGGCATGGTCGCTTTGCCGCGAGTTTACGGTACCTGCGGCAGTGGTTATAAAACACACCAATCCCTGCGGTGTGGCTCTCGGTGATGATGTTACCACGGCATACGAAAAAGCTTATGCGGTTGACCCGGTCTCCGCTTTTGGAAGCGTTGTTGCTTTAAATAGAACGGTAGATGTTACGGTTGCGGAAAAGATCGATTCTACTTTTGTGGAGGCGGTAATTGCTCCAGCTTTTTTGGAAGAGGCGCTGGAAATACTTACTCAGAAAAAGAACATTCGGTTAATGCACATGGGTGAAGAAAGAGAGGGTTTAACTTCTGAACTGGATATCAAACGCGTAGACGGCGGAATCTTATTGCAGGATATCGATATGAGTTTGGATGAGCGTAAAGATATGAAGGTTGTAACAAAAACTCAGCCCACAGAGAAAGAATGGGAAGATTTATTGTTTGGTTGGAGAGTTGCTAAACACATAAAATCCAATGCTATTTTAATAGCTAGAGACTTACAGGCGGTTGGTGTTGGAGTTGGGCAGATGAGCAGGGTGGACTCATCGGAACTTGCCGTAAAGAAAGCGGGGGGCTCAAAAGCATGCAAGGATTCGATAGTGGCTTCCGATGCCTTCTTCCCCTTTAGAGACTCAATAGATGCTCTGGCTAAGGTAGGAATTAAAGCGATAATTCAACCGGGTGGCTCAATGCGCGACGAGGAAGTTATCGCTGCTTGCGATGAACACAAAATTGCCATGGTGTTTACGGGAAAAAGACATTTCCGCCATTAGCTTTAGCGAGTGTTCTCAACTGCAAAAAATTCTTGACAGCTTCCTTGTTGGTTGATACCCTATTCCCTGCCGTGTAAAATAAAACGGTAGGTAAATAATGGCTATGATTGATGACTTTTTTGTTTTAGCTCCATTTGCTGGTTGAAAAATCTATTTTAGATATTGGCTATTGTTTTGGCTTTTAGATTTTTTTAATGGCTAAAAATTGATAATTATTTGGGCCGTTAGCTCAGTTGGTACCTGCCCGCCATTGGCTACCGCCTTCAGGCGCAGGCAGGCGGGGAGCACCGTGGATTCATGGTGGTGCTGAAGTTGTTGAGAAGTTTGAATTTGGGCCGTTAGCTCAGTTGGTAGAGCACCGGACTTTTAATCCGGGTGTCGAAGGTTCGAATCCTTCACGGCTCACCATTTTTAGTGATATGGAACTAGGTAACCATGTTGCTATGTAGCTAAAAGTATTAAGTATGCCCCCATCGTCTAGAGGCCTAGGACACAGCCCTTTCAAGGCTGCGGCGGGGATTCGAATTCCCCTGGGGGCACCAAAACTGGTTAATAGTTAATAGCGGATGGTTGATAGCTGAAACTATTAACTATAAACTATAAACCATGAACTGATTTTGGGGCGATTAGCTCAGCGGGGGAGCACCTGCCTTACAAGCAGGGGGTCGCAGGTTCAAATCCTGCATCGCCCACCAAAAAGGCAGTATATGGTTAGTGGTTTATAGCTGATGGTAAAAAAGCATTTAAGAGTTTTTATCTATAAACTATTGATCATGTACTATTGACTGAAGTTTCGGGGGCGTGGTGTAGCCTGGTTTAACACACTGGCCTGTCAAGCCAGAGATCGCGGGTTCAAATCCCGTCGCTCCCGCCACAAAAGCGGTAAATGGTTTATGGTTAATGGTTGATAGCAAAATCATAAACCAAAAAGCATTTAATGGTTAAAGAAGTAAACTATATACTATAAAATATACTATAAACCATATACCATAAACTGAACTTTGGCGGGATAGCTCAGTCGGTAGAGCAGAGGACTGAAAATCCTCGTGTCCGCGGTTCGATTCCGCGTCCCGCCACCACTGTTTTTCTTTGTTTAAACACGAGTACAACTTACGTGACAGGTTTGCTTCGATTTTATCCAAACCCTCTACGCCGGGTTTTCTTATTGCTTGGTGGCGTGAGGGAATCGGCGGAACAATATTGGTAGCCATCGGTATCGCGCATAGCGCGTTTGCATATATTGCTGTCGGTTACAATAAGGCTTTTGCCGTGTTGGTGTCGGGTGTTTAGAACCACAATACCACTTTTTCTCTATTTCGTAATTCATATTTCTACCTACTTTTGCAGACAGTCGCGGGATTATTCGTGGGGCTTTATTTGGCGGTCTGTCTATCGGTAGACAAGCAAACACGGCGTTCTGACCTTTGTTTTCAATAATAAATCGTAGTTGAATTGAATCTTTTGCTGGGCCATCTTTTTTGCTTCGAAAATTTTAGGAAAAGACCAAGGAATTTTCTGTTAATAGGGATTTAACTATAATTTGTTTTGCAGACAACATCCACAAAACTTTATTAGTTTGGCCAAAATGGCGGATAATCACAAGAAAGCTTTAAAGTGTTTCAAGAAGCCCAAAAGGAACTTAAAAAACGAGAGAGTTAAGGACCGAATTTACCTCGTTTTTTGATAGTGGGAGCCCCTGCTCTTCCTTTGTGCTGAGTAAGGGTGGGAGGGTTTTACGTGTCTGAATCGAACTCACTTATGTGTAAGCAAAATGACGGTAGCCATAAGTTTTTAAAAAATAAAAGAAAGTGGAATAAGAAATAAGGAAATGAATGGACAGAGAGAAGGAAAAATAAAGAATAATCGAAGAGGAGCTATCTCCCCTATTGGTCTTGTATGGCGATTGGTGCTCACCATATTTGTGGCTGAACTTGTGATTATGTTGGCGTTGTGGAAAGCGCCTCCTCTACCTTGGTATGCAATCCCCTTACTGGATGCAACGGTTTTGATTATTCTGGTATTTCTCCCACTTTACTATCTGATTTTTCATCCTTTGACTCGGGAAATTGCTGAGCGCGAGCGAGCTGAAAAGTCAACCGAAATTGCCCATAAAGAACTTAATCAGATATTCCAGACCGCGGCTGACGGGATGCGCGTGGTCGACAAAGACTTCAATGTGCTCCTAACCAATGAAACTTTTTTGACCTTATCGGACACAAGCAAAGATGAAGTGGTGGGCAAAAAGTGCTACGAGGTATTTCGCGGTCCCCTATGCGATACCCCCGATTGCCCGCTGGTTCGGATTCTCGGTGGTGAGGGACGCGTTGAGTGCGAGGTAGAAAAAGAACGCGGAGATGGCACCAGAGTCCCTTGTATTGTGACGGCTACCCCCTTTAGGGCCCCCGATGGTGAACTGATTGGTATTGTCGAAGATTTCAAGGATATCACCGAGCGCAAGCAGACCGAAAAAGAAATTAAGAAATTAAAACAGCAAATTGAGTTCATTTTAGGTGTGACAAAGACGGGTCTCGATATTATCGATTCCGAGTTTAATATTCGATACATTGACCCGGAGTGGGAGAAAGTTTATGGCGATTCGACGGGACGAAAGTGTTATGAATATTTCATGGGTCAAGATAAGGTATGTCCTGGGTGTGGAATCGCGAAGGCCAAAAAAACAAAGACTTCCACTGTTACCGAGGAGGTTCTCGTCAAGGAAGGGAACAGACCAATACAAGTTACAACCATACCATTTCAAGATGATAAAGGCGATTGGTTGTTTGCTGAGGTGAATGTCGATATTACCGAGCGCAAGAAAGCCGAAGAAAAGATAAAGCAGTCGGAGCGGAAATACAGAACGTTGGTGGAACTTGCAAACGAAGGCGTGATGTCGGTAGATGAAGATGCGGTGATAACTTTCGTCAACGAGAGAATGGCAGAAATGCTCGGTTACACACGGGAAGAGATGCTGGAAAAAAATATTTTAGAGTTCATAAAAGAAGAAGAGTCAAAGCAAAAATGCCTTGAAGTGTTGGAGAGTTGTAGAATCATAGGGAAGATAAGTGAGCAAAGCGAAATAATCTATCAGAAAAAAGACGGCACACCTCTTTGCGTGATTATTTCGTCAACTTGTCTAAGTGACGAGGCTGGAAATCATATCGGTGCTTTTGCTGTGGTAACTGATATCACTGAGAACAAGAAGGCCGAAGAGCGCATCAAACACTTAAACAGGGTGCTTCGCACAATCAGTGAAATCAACCAATTAGTGGCTAGGGAAACTGACTCCCAGGAGTTGTTGAAGAAGTCATGTGAAGTTCTTATCCAGTCTCGGGACTACAGCGCGGCCCAAGCCACTTTGATAAAGGACAATAAGCCGGTCTTTCAGACGGCAGCTGTAGCACCGGGATATGAAGAAAAAGAGAGTACATGTTTCGATTCTTTAAAGAAAGATGCCTCGCATGTTTATGAGGTTCTAAGGGAAGAGTTAACTGATATCGTTGGTGAGGGAGATGTAGAGCTCTATCGCAGCAGTTCCTCCCTCCTTGAAAAATATGGGTACGGTTCATGTAAAGCTGTTCCTTTAAGTTACAAAGACAAAACCTTTGGAGTGCTGACGCTCTGCTCCGAATCGCCTTACGCTTTCGATGCTGAAGAAACAAAACTCTTGGGAGAGCTCTGCGATGACATCGGGTTTGCCCTAGAGAGCACGGAAAAGGAAGAAAAGAAAAAACGAGCCGAAAAAAGCCTTCGAAGAAAGGTTGGTGAACTTACTACCCTTTCCGAAGTGAGCACGGACATAAGCTCCACCCTGGAGCTTGATAGAGTGCTCGGCTTGAGCTTAGAGAGTGCTCTAAAGCTCTTGGATGCCAAGGCCGGCTCCATCATGCTTTTGGATGAGGGAGAAGAGTCCTTGATGGTCGCCATCTCTTTTGGCTTAAGCAAAGAATTTGCCCGAGCTAAAGAAAAACCAGGAGAGGGTATCTCTGGATATGTGGTCAAAACGGGGGAACCCCTCCTTTTAAAGAAGGATATGAAGGGTACTTGCTTTGAGAAGTATAAGAAAAAAAGAAAGATAAAAGATGCCTTAAGCATCCCCATTAAAATCAAAGATAGGATGATTGGCGTATTTAATATTAACAACAAAAAACAAGGAACTTTTACCCAAAGCGACCTTAAGCTCTTTACCATCCTGGCCTCAGAGGTTGGGGCAGCCATAGAGAACGCCAGACTATATCGGGACGTCAGAGAAGGCTTGTCAAACACGGTTAAAGCTTTGGCTGTGGCAGTCGATGCCAAGGACCCCTATACTCATGGTCACTCCGAAAGAGTCACCAGATATAGCACAGCCATCGCCAAAGAATTGGAATTATCAAAAGAAGAGATAGAAGACATTAAGATAGCATCTCACCTCCACGATGTGGGAAAGATAGGAGTGAGCGGAAAGATACTTGGAAAACCAACTAATCTTACCGAAGAGGAGTGGAAGGTAATTAAAAAACACCCCCTAACTAGCACTAAAATTCTTGAGCCCGTATCTTTTTCCTCCAAAGTGGTTTCCTACGTCCTCTTCCATCATGAGCGCTTAGACGGCAAAGGTTATCCTCAGGGGTTGAAAAAAGAAGAAATTCCTTTGGGAGCGAGTATTATTAAAGTGGCCGATGCTTTCGATGCCATGACCTCAGCCAGACCCTATCGTAAAGCTCTACCTGATAAAAAAGCTATTGATGAGCTAAAAAAATGTGAAGGAACCCAATTTCACCCTCAAGTAGTTAAGGCATTTCTAAGGGCCTATAAGAGAGGAATAAAAAAATAAAAAGGTAGTCAACTATCAAACAAGGGTCGCTGTTACAAAACCCAGTTGCTTGTCGAGTATAATTATCTTTATTCCTACGGTGTCTTCCTCGATGTTGACCCATCGCGTTTTAAAATAATTATGCGATAAAATGGCATGGACATAAGGGATAAAATAATAAGTGGGCTGTTTAATTTAAATTGCTGATATTTAATAGAAGCGATTTTTTCGTGTAGTTTGTTAAAGAAAGGGCAAAGATGGCAGACAACATTGTAATTATCAAGGATCTCATTAAGAAATACAGTGATTTTGTCGCCGTAGATGGAATTAATCTTGAGATCCAGGCGGGGGAGCTCTTTGGACTCCTTGGACCCAATGGGGCCGGAAAGACTACCACGATATCGATTATCTCATGTCTTTTGAAGCCCGCCTCTGGGGATGTTTTTGTCGGTGGGTATTCGGTTAAAAAATATCCAACCAAGGCAAAGGTCTTAATGGGTGTAGTTCCACAAGATATTGCGTTATATCCTACGCTTACCGCGCTTGAAAACTTAAATTTTTGGGGTCGGATGTATGGCCTTTCGGGCGCCTTACTAAAAGAGCGCGTTGAGGAGGCTCTTGAGCTCGCGGGATTAATTGAGCGCACGAAGGAGCGGGTTCAAAATTACTCCGGCGGGATGAAGCGACGTTTAAATATTGCAATTGGCATCCTTCATCATCCCAAAGTTTTGCTCATGGATGAACCCACGGTGGGGATCGATCCCCAATCTCGCAACCACATATTGGAGACCGTTAAGCGGTTAAATAGGGCGGGTACAGCCATCATTTACACGAGTCACTATATGGAAGAGGTGGAAATCCTTTGCGACAAGGTAGGTATCATCGACCATGGAAAAATTATAGCAATGGGAACGGCGGATGAACTAAAGAAGCTGATTGGAGACGAGCATGCGATCATCGTCCAAGCGGAGAACGTTGACGACGATGTCATCGATGCGTTGAACCAGCTCAGGTACGTTGATTGCGTTAATTATCATGAAGACGAAATTGAAGTGCTTTCAAAACATGGTGGGCGGGTCTTATCGAAGGTGGTCTCCGTTTTAAATCAAGCTGATGTTCATATCAATTCCATCGATATAAAGGAACCCAATCTCGAGGCGGTCTTTTTGCATCTTACGGGGAAGAGTTTGAGGGATTAACTCATGAAAAAATTTGTTCGCATTGGTCTAAAGGATATCTTAATTACCTTAAGAGATGCCCCCGCTCTTGCGATTTTGCTAGGTATGCCCATGATCATCATATTGATTCTTGGTTCGGCTCTCGGCTCTTTGGGAAGCGACTCGGAGATGGCTCGAATCGATGTTGCTATTGTGAATCTCGACGAGGGTGACATCGGGAAGGAAATTGTTGAGGGCATCACCGAAGGCGAAGAACTTGAAGAACTCTTTGATACGCAAGTTTTGGATGATGCCGAGGAAGCCCGCGAAGGTCTCGAAAGGGGAAATCTGGCGGCTCTTCTTGTCATACCCGAGGATTTTTCGGACAAAATAAATGATTCTAAGCCAGTTAAGATGAATGTTTTTATAGATCCGGGCAAAGAAATTTCCGCGTCCATTTTTCAAAATGTCGTTCAGTCCATTGCAATCCGCATCGCTTCCGCTTCCGTTGCCGTGCAAACCGCGAAGGACGTGTTCGTCGAGTCAAAGATGGTTGCGGACGAAAGAGATTTTTCCCGCCACATGGATAAGGTTGTTAAGGAGATAACCGCGGACGATGCGCTGTCTGCGGTCGATGTCTTGGAATCGAATATTGAAAAAGAGCGCAAGATAACCGAGCTTGATTTTTATGGTACTGGCATGACGATTATGTTCCTGCTTTTTGGCTCGATGTTTGGCGCTTTTTCTCTTGTGAAGGAAAGGGAGGAAAAAACGCTCTCCCGGCTTCTCATAACGCCAACCTCAAAGACATCCATTATCGGTGGCAAGATGCTCGGCATATTTTTTGTCGGAGTGGTTCAGTTCTTAGTCTTGTTTCTATTTACGGTTATTTTGGGTGTACATTGGGGAGAAAACTTGTTTGGTGTTTTTCTTCTCGCGCTTGGGGTGCTTCTCGCGATGACCGGCCTCTCTGTGCTCTTTTCATCGGTCGCTAAAAATGTTCGTTCCGTGGGGGCAATCGCCCCACTTGTTGTGATAGTTATGGCTCTGGCTGGCGGAAGCCTCTTTCCGGTATCTACGATGCCCGAATGGTTGCAACCGATTCGTTATCTTACCATCAATGGGTGGGCGCTTGATGGTCTCTCTAGTTTAATGAAAGGCGCGGGCACCAACTCGATTTTGCCCAATTTTGGAGCGCTTATGGCGATGTTTTTTGCCTTCTTTTTACTTGGGGTTTGGCGATTGGGGTATGAGGAATGAAGAAGATTGTAAATCTCGCGTGGCTAAATATCTTGCAAATATTGCGAAATAAGGAAGAGATTTTCGGTATCCTCATTTTGCCGGTGTTGCTCACATTTATTTTCAGCGCCGTTTTTGGCGGGGGGACCGAAGAAAGTAAGGTACCTGTTATTTTCGTGGATGAAGCCAAAACGGAATATTCAAGGCAAGTGTACGAACAACTTAAGGAAGTTGATTCTTTTTCGGTTAAAGAGGATACTCGCGCTGATGCAAAGGAGCTTTTAACGGAGGGTAAGATCGATGCCGTGGTCATCGCTCCCGATAACTTATGTTCGGACGTTCTTGCCAGAAACGGAGCCTCGATGAAGGTCCTTAAAAACCCTGGTTCCGCAAGGATGTTTAGCGTCGTTGAGGTCGTAAACGGAATTGCTGGGCGCATGGCGGCTAACGCAAGAACATCTCAGATAATCCAAGAGGTAGTTAGTGAAGCGCGAAAAGAATTTGAATCAAATCCACTTCCGCTTGCGCCCGGTCAAGAGATTTCCTTGCCGCCAATGCCTGTAAAAAATTTTTCCGAGGAGATCAAAACGGAGCTTTCTAAAACCTTTCCATATTTACAGGAGGACCCAAATAACGAGGATTTGTATTGGGCTGCCGATGAAAAATGGGAGCCGGAGCCGCCCGTATCGGTTGAGGTTCAAGAGGTGATCCCATCTGAAGTTCGGGGCGAGTCGGTTGTTGCTACCGGTTACTTGCAATTTTCTTTAGGTTTTACGGTCATGTTTATAATGTTTATTGTTTTAAATGGCGCCGGAGGAATCCTCGACGAACGGGAGGCCGGCACACTTTCACGGCTTCTCACGACACCGACTCCAAAGGCCCAATTGCTCCTGGGAAAAATTGTGGCGGTCTTTTTAACGGGTGCTTTGGAGGCGGTCATCCTTATTGGTTTTAGCGCCCTTGTTTTCGACGTTCCCTGGGGGCGCAATCCCCTTTCTCTAATCATTATTGTTGGAGCATATCTTCTTGCGGTTACGGGGTTGGCCGTTTTTCTCTCGGCCATGGTGCGAACGCGCGGACAGCTCTCGGCCATCGGTCCCGTGGTCGCGGTGGCGCTTGCGATGATTGGGGGCTGCTTTTGGCCAACTGAAATTGTCTCACCCTTCATGCGTCGGCTTGCCGATTTCACGCCAACAGGTTGGGCGATGTATGGTCTCGTGGATATTGTTGCCCGTAACCGGGGAGTTTCTGAAGTGGCGGTTCCAAGTCTGGCTCTCTTTGGATTTGCTGTTTTTTTCTTCTGCCTCGGGGTTAGATTTCTCAAGTTCGAGTGACCCGGAGAAACCTATTAACTCTCACATCTAAAACATGCGCTATTCATTATCTTAAACCTCTTACCAAACACCTATATAAGTTCACATATCACGTTTGCTTTGAAATTTTTCCAAGTAAAAATATTGACCAGGGTAATAAATTTAAGTATTATATCAATAGATATTGATATAATGTTAATTGATATGAGGCATCATGGAGAATTTACAAGCTGGTTATAAGGTAAAAACAAAAGAATCGATTGAACTTGCAGAGTATTTACAAGTTATTTCCGATGTAAACAGGTTAAGGATTTTATGTTTTCTAAAGCAAGGCGAACGTTGTGTTTGCGAAATTCACGAGACGCTAGGGCTCCCGCAAAATCTTACTTCGCACCATTTAAAGATCCTTCGTGAAGCAGAGCTTGTAATTGCTAAGCGGGAAGGTAAATGGATCCACTATGGGTTAAACGATGAAAAAATCCATTATTTAACGGAACTTTACAAAAAAATTATTTTGGGAGGGGAAAGTGGAAATTAAAATATTAGGGCCAGGTTGTAAAAACTGTAAAAAATTTGAGGCAAATGCCGTTGAAGCGATTGGAAAACTTGGAATTGATGCCGAGGTTGAGAAGATAATCGACATTGTTGAGATAATGAGCTATGGCATTTTTTCAACTCCTGCTCTTGTGGTAGATGGTGAAGTTAAAGTGAGTGGCCGAGTGCCTAGCATCGATGAAATTATGGGGCTTCTCAGGAGTTAATCATGTGGCAGCGTACAGTCGATTGGTTAACTTACGGATTGTTGAATCTTAATAAAAATTCGCTTTTTGGCGGAGCGGTAAACTTCTTCATCTACGATGTTATAAAAATCATTTTCTTGCTCTTCGTAGTCGTATTTGGCATCGCGATAATTCGCTCATTTCTGTCTCCCGAAAAAATCAAGGCGATACTTACCAATAAAAATAAGTATGTTGGGAATGTGCTTGCAGCCCTCTTTGGTATAGTGACCCCATTTTGTTCATGCTCGGCGGTACCCCTTTTTATAGGGTTTGTAGAATCTGGGATACCTCTTGGTGTCACATTTTCCTTTCTTATCGCATCGCCAGTAATTAATGAAATAGCGCTCGGACTTTTGTGGAGCTACTTTGGCTTAAAGATCGCTCTCATATATGTCATCTCAGGTCTAACCATTGCCGTATTTGTGGGTGTCATTATCGATAAGCTCGGTTTGGAAAGCTGGGTAGAGGAATTTGTGTATCAAATTAAAGTGGGTAAAAGCGCAAATGAGGCCGCACAAATTACCTTTAGGGCACGTTCTAAGGATGCTTGGGCTTACACGTTTGGACTGGTCAAGAAAATTCTTCCCTATATCGCGCTTGGTATAGGCATAGGCGCTTTCATACATGGTTATGCGCCGGAAGATTTACTCGTGCGCGTCGCGGCGAAAACAAATCCTTTTACCGTGCCCGCCGCGGTTTTAATTGGGGTTCCCCTTTATTCTAACGCCGCTGGCATAATCCCGATTGTGACGGCCTTAATAAGCAAAGGGGTCCCCATGGGCACAGCGCTTGCTTTCATGATGGCGGTAACTGCTCTAAGTCTTCCCGAGATGATAATTTTGCGCAAAGTTTTAAAGAAGCCATTACTCGCGACCTTTTTTGGTATCGTCACAATCGCTATCATTTTTACCGGTTATCTCTTTAATGCGCTGATTTAATCTTACAATGACCAATTTTCTAAACTCCTTTACTTGACAAAAGCATCCCCTTACGTTTTAATAATAATGAGAATCACTATCAATAAAGGAGAAGAAAGATGCCTGGCCCTAGGTGGAGAGGAAACTTTAAAGAACGTGGTCATAGAATGACGGGTCCCAGAGACGCTATTTTGGATGTTGTAAATAAAAAGCAAGGTCACTTAACTGCCGACGATATCTTCTTTGAGGTGCGAAAATCATATCCAGGTATAGGTATTGCAACCATTTATAGGACGCTCGATCTTTTTGTGCGCATGGGTTTAGTTAACAAGTTTGATTTTGGCGGTGGTAAGTCTAGGTATGAATTTACATCAAAGGAGAAACACCATCACCATCTTGTGTGTAAAAATTGTGGGCGAGTGGTCGATTACGATAGCTTTTTGGATGAAGAAACAGAGCTTATTAAGAAAATAGAAGCCGAACTGAATAGAAAACACGACTTTAAAATAGATTCGCATCAGTTAGACTTTTATGGTTTATGTAAAAGTTGTCAAAGGGAGGTGAAATAAATGCCAGGATTTGATGGAACAGGACCAAGGGGCGAGGGACCCATGACGGGAGGAGCAAGAGGATATTGCTCACTGCCTTATGAAGACTATGCTGCTTTAGGGGTTGCTTATTCCGCTAGATCGGCTTCGTCGTTACCTGGAGTACCAAGAGCCCGTTTAGACGCAAGGCCACGTTTAGGTCTCGGCCTTCGCCGAGGCGGAGGTTTTGGTCGCCGAGGCGGAAGGGGATAATTCTAAATTAATTAAAGGAGGAAATTTTTATGCCAGGATTTGATGGAACAGGACCAAGGGGCGAGGGACCCATGACGGGAGGAGCAAGAGGATATTGTTCTTTGCCTTACGGAGCGGGTTATCCAAGCAGACCGCGCGTGGGTTTTGCGCGTGGAGGCAGAGGATATAGAAATATGTATTACGCAACGGGCCAACCGGGTTGGGCGCGTTTTGGTTATAGACCCGGGTGGGGTCAAAAAGCGGGAGCGACTCCTCAAGGACCAGAAACAGAAAAAGATCTTCTTAAAGAAGAGGCGAGTTTGTTAAAAGAGCGTTTAGATGGGATAGAAAAACGTCTAGGTGAAATCAAAGGCAGTTCTGAATGAACTATGTCTACGGCCCCGTTCCCTCGAGAAGGCTCGGATTTTCGCTTGGGGTAGATATAGTTCCATTTAAAATATGTACTTACGATTGCATCTATTGTCAGCTTGGCAAAACCACTTTAAAAACCGTTGAACGAAAAGCGCATGTTTCTTCTCAAGATGTTTTAGGAGAATTAACCTCTTTTTTATCTGAATTTAATGGGCAAATTGATTACATTGCTTTTTCTGGGAGCGGGGAACCCACGTTAAATAACGAGATAAGCAAGATGATAAGGGAAGTTAAAAATTTAACCCCCATTCCGGTTGCTGTGCTTACGAACGGTTCCCTTTTCTTTCATAAAGATGTGCGAGAAGATTTGATGGGTGCCGATGTCGTCCTTCCGTCTTTAGACGCGGTTACGCCTTCGGTTTTTGAAGCTATAAATGGGCCACACTCATCTTTGAAAATAGAGGCTATTATTGAGGGATTAAGCTCCTTTGCCAAGAAATTTAAGGGCGAAGTTTGGCTAGAGGTTCTTCTTTACCGAGGGATAAATGATGATGAAGGCGAGCTTGAGAAGATTAGGGAAGCTATAGAAATCATAAAGCCCAATAGAATTCAATTAAATACGGTTACAAGGCCGCCGGGCGGAAGAGAAGTTTATCCCCTTAACCGTGAGGAGCTAAAGGTTGCAAGAAAAATTATTGGGGGCAGGTGCGAAATTATTGCCGATTTTAAAGATATTTCCTGGCACAGGGCTGTGCCCGAAAGATTATCTACTAAAGATGTTGGAGAAAAAAAGGTTTTAGATGTTCTCAAAAGAAGGCCTTGCACAATTGAAGATATTTCAAAATCTTTAGGGATTAATAGGTTGGAATTAATAAAGCATATTGAAGCGCTAAATAAAAAGGGCAAGTTAAAAAGCATTACTAAAGGCGAAAAAATATATTATTATTCTAAGGGCTAAAAAGGGAACTTAAAAAAATTTTATCGGAAGGTGAATTGATTGAAGACTTGTTTGGATTGCATCCCTTGTTTTTTTAGGCAGGCGTTGGAAGCTTCCAGGATGGTTTCCGATGATGAAAATGTTCACAAGAATATTTTGCAGGAAGTTGCCAAGGAGTTTTCAAGTATTTGCCTCGATGAGTCACCTCCTTCAGTTTCGCGGCGGGTGCATAAAATAGTTCGCGATTTAACGGGGAATCCCGATCCTTATAAAGAAGTTAAAGACAAATATAATCGGATGGCTCTTGGACTTTATCCTCAATTAAGAGAAAGGGTTTTAAGATCGGACGATCCTCTTCTTGCTTCAATCAGAATGGCCATTGCCGGAAACATTATTGATTTTGGGGTTGGGAATTCTTTTAACGTTGAAAAGGAAATTGAAGAGTCCGTTCATAAGGAGTTTGCTGTGCTGGATTACTCCGAATTTTGCGATCTTTTAGAAAAGGGGGAAGAAGTGCTTTATCTTGGCGATAATGCCGGCGAGGTTGTATTTGACAGGCTTTTGATCGAAGTTATTGAGAACATGAATAAGCGGGTAGTTTACGCAGCGCGAGGCATGCCCATTATAAATGATGCCACACTGGATGACGCTAAGGAGTGTGGAATCCATAAAAATGCGACCGAGTTGATTTCAACCGGTTCGGACGCGCCGGCCACTGTTCTTGAGTTTTGCTCACCCGATTTTATCGATAAGTTTAATAGCGCTGAGATGATAATAAGTAAGGGTCAAGGCAATTTTGAAGCACTATCTGGTGAAAACAGGCCGATCTTTTTCCTCTTTAAAGTCAAGTGTCCCGTTGTTGCCGAAAATATAAACCACAAGATTGGCGACATGGTTTTGATGAATCAAAAACTTTAAAATTTGTGTAAGCAGTAAGTGGGGTCAGGTCTTTACAGGCTGACCGAGAATGCAAAAAGCTTAACTTGCACATAAAGCTAAAAAACACCAAATTTATTTGCTAAAATATTAATAATACTCCTGGTAAATGGTATAATTAGTTAAAACCAAGGAGGCAATTAATTGGCTAAATTTAAGCAAAACAGACAAAGCCATGTCATGCTACTTCCACCATCTATCGACGATTTTATCCCCGAAAGTCACTTTGCAAGAGTTGTATCAAGTATTGTCGATAAACTTAATACTAATAGTATTGAAAATAAATACTCGCACCTGGGACAAAACACATACCACCCCAAGATACTGCTTAAGATATTGTTTTATGGTTATGCCACTGGGTCAAGAAGCGGTCGCAAGCTAGCCGGACTTTGTGAAGTTGATTGCGCTTTTATGTATCTTTCGCAGATGTACCGACCTGACTTTAGAACCATAAATGATTTTAGGAAAAACAATGCCTTTGAGATCGAAGGCTTCTTTGTTGATGTAGTAAAAGTATGCGCTGGCCTTGGGATGGTAAAAGTTGGCGCAATTTCAATTGACGGCAGCAAGATAAGAGCAAATGCCTCGGCAAAGCGGACAAAAGACAGGCAGGGATATGAAAAGTGGCTTGAAAAGCTTGAGGGCGAGATAAAGCAAATACTTAAAGAAGCAGATGAGGTTGATGCAAAAGAAGATGATCTGTATGGCGACAACCGGGGCGATGAGCTACCCAAGGAGATAAGAAAAAAGCATGCTCTTAAAGAGAAGATTGAAGAGATCCTAAAGGATTTTGACGACAGAAACCCTAAAATTAATCTCACCGACCCCGATGCTAACTTTATGAAAGCACCAAAGTCTGCAATAGATACCGCTTACAACGGCCAAATTGCTGTAACTGATAATCAAATAATTGTTGCCGCCGATGTTTCAAAGTCGGCCAATGATCGGGGCGAGCTGAGCAAGATGATTGAGCAGACTGAAGATGGTCTCGATATTGAAATAAATCAAATCCTCGCTGATAGCGGCTACTCAAGCTGTGATAATTATGAATATTTGGCCAGGCGAGAAAAGGATGCTTATATCCCTGACCAATACTTTGAGAAAGTAAAACAAAAAGCATATGAGGATGAGAAGAACAAATATCATCTAGAAAATTTCATTTTCGATAAGCAAAACAGCTGCTATATCTGCCCGGAGGGCAAGACACTTAAATATCACAAAAAGAGGATAACCAAGCAAGCCAAGATAAAAAGAAATCAAGCAATCTACAAGGGAAATGATTGCTTAAACTGCAAAGTCAAACACCTATGCACCAAATCAAAGCAAAGAACCATCTCGCGCGATTTAAGAGAAGACCTAGTTTTAGCAATGAGAGAAAAACTGCTCTCAAGTGAGGGTCAGCAAATCTACAGAAGACGACTTTATACAGTCGAGCCGCCCTTTGCTCACCTTAAATATAACCTGGGATATAAAACGTTTCTTTTAAGATCGATTAAAAAAGTAAGAGCAGAATTTAAACTTATGTGTATTGGCTACAACTTAAGAAAGATTTGGAGCTTTAAGACCACTGTTGCCGCCGCTTAAATCATTGATGTCGGCTCTTGTTGGCAAGGCAACATCTCTAAGACCGCCAATTGACAAGTGAATTAATCCCCACCGACAACCATTCGTCGGCAATTAGTCCAGCCTTTTCTCGATAGGTCGGCTAATCATTCTCGGTCAGCCTGACAAGACCTGACCCCTTGACTTTGACTGGACAGGCACGGCGACAGGTAGGGATAGATTAAAATAGTTGGAATTTAATTTGTTTTAGAAAGGTTGCATATATATAGAGAGAGAATTCAATCACTTCGTGGTTTTTTTATGAGAACCTGCTAAAATTTTCCATTGTGACAAGGCCGATTTCAATCATTCAAAGGGCACGGTTGCTCATTAAAGGCATCGTTCAGGGTGTCGGTTTTAGACCCTTTATCTATCAACTTGCACACGATTTCTCTTTAAATGGGTGGGTCTTGAATTCATCCAGGGGTGTCATCATTGAAGCCGAAGGGACAACGGATGATGTTAACGGTTTTATCAAAGAGATCGAAACAAAATCTCCCCCGCTTGCCTTGATAGAGAGTATTGAATGTGAGATTTTGCCTCCCGCTGGCTATGAGTCTTTTATTATCAAGTCGAGCCTGCAAGAAGATAAAAAGTTTTTATTAATCTCTCCCGATATAAGCATCTGCGACGATTGTTTGCGCGAGTTGTTCGACTCAAAAGATAGGCGTTACCGCTATCCCTTTATAAACTGCACCAACTGTGGCCCCCGGTTCACCATAATTGAGGATATTCCTTATGATAGAGAAAAGACGACCATGAAGAAGTTCAAGATGTGTGAACGTTGTCAAAAGGAGTATGATGATCCCGCAAATCGCAGATTTCACGCTCAGCCGAATGCTTGCGCGGATTGCGGCCCCAGTCTTGAGCTGGTCGGGAGTGAAAGGGCGATTATTAAATGCAAAGACCCAGTTATGGAAACTATAGAGTTGCTTAAAGAAGGTCACATCGTTGCGATAAAGGGTTTGGGAGGATTTCACCTCGCCTGCGACGCGCAGAACGATGAGGCGGTCTCCAGGTTAAGGGAAAGAAAAAGGCGCTTTGGCAAACCGCTTGCGGTCATGATGTCGGACATCGACACAGTTAAAAAACATTGTTTTGTGAATGAAAAAGAAGAAAAATTGCTTTTAAGCTACAGACGGCCGATAGTTCTTTTAAAGATGTTTCCCAGCTCAACCATTTCCGATTTGGTTGCTCCGAACAACACCTATCTTGGGGCCATGCTTCCCTACACACCACTTCATTGTCTGATTTTAAAGGAATCGAATATGGTTTTGGTCATGACGAGCGGGAATTTGAGCGAGGAGCCAATTGCTTTTGAAAATGATGAGGCCATGGAAAGACTGGGCGATATTGCCGATTACTTCTTGCTTCACGACAGGGGCATATATTCGAGATATGACGATTCAGTGGCGAGAGTATCGGACGGCAAAGAGGTGATGATAAGGCGGGCCAGGGGATACGCCCCATTTCCCATACACTTGCCCTTTGAATTGAAACCGGTGCTTGCCTGTGGGCCGGAGCTTAAAAACACATTTTGTTTAACTAAGGGCAAATATGCTTTCGTGAGTCAGCACATCGGCGACATGGAAAACATGGAAACGCTCGAGCATTTTGAGGAGACGCTTGCGCTTTACAAGAGGTTGTTTAGAATTGAGCCAGAAATCGTCGCCTACGATCTTCACCCCGAGCATCTATCCACAAAATTTGCGAAATCGCTAAAAGGAGTTGAGCTCGTTGGCGTTCAGCATCATCACGCCCACACAGTTGGCTGTATGGTGGAAAATGGCATTGAGGATAAGGTTATCGGGGTGTCTTTCGATGGAACGGGTTACGGTACCGATGGAACAATTTGGGGAGGAGAATTTCTTATCGCCGATTGGAAAGGCTTTGAAAGGTACGCGCATCTTCGTTACGTTCCGATGCCAGGGGGAGAGATGGCCATAAAAAAACCATACCGGATGGCTTTGGGGTATCTCTACAATTTGTTTGGAAGTAATTTTGGGGATTTTAATATGGGGTTTTTAAAGGGATTGGATGAGATTGAGCTCAGAAATATTAAGGTTCAGTTAAACAAAGGTTTAAATTCCCCTACGACCTCGAGTTGCGGGCGCTTTTTCGATGCAGTTTCAGCTCTTATTGGTTTGTGTGATGTGGTGGATTATGAGGGTCAGGCGGCCATAGAACTTGAGATGACTGCGAAAGAGGGGATCGATGAAGGATATGATTATAGTTTAGAAAAATCCCAATCATCGCCGTTAATTGTAGATACAAAACCCATCATCGAGGGAATAATCGATGATTTGAAAAATGGTTTATCCAACTCGGTGATTTCCGCTAAATTTCATAATACCATTGCTGCGTTTGTAATTGCCGTTTGTGATAGGGCGAGGGAAGAAAAAGGAATAAATAAGGTGGTTTTGAGCGGAGGGGTCTTTGAAAATCTGTTTTTAAGTAATAAACTTATACAAAAGTTACGTAATGACGATTTTGAAGTTTATCCTCAAAAGAAAGTACCTTGTAATGATGGCGGTATCTCTTTAGGACAGGCGGTCATCGCCAATTTTTCCGTTTAGGAGGTTTTTTCTATGTGTTTGGCTGTTCCCGGGAAGGTTGTTCGATTGAAGGATTTAGACATGGCCGATGTGGAAATCGGTGGAGTTGAAACGGAGGTCGGTCTTCAACTGGTTTCCGATGTAAAAGTTGATGAGTATGTTCTTGTTCATGCTGGTTACGCCATAAACAAGATAGACGAAGAGGGCGCCAAAGAGATGATGGAACTCTTTAAAGAGATAGGGGAACTTGACGAAATTGCAAAGTTGAGAGAAGACGATGAGATATCTTAGCGAATACAGAGACCCGACCATAGCAAAGAAATTAATTGAAGACATAAAAAGACTCTCAAAAAAGCCCGTCAAATTTATGGAGGTCTGCGGGACTCATACGGTATCCATTTCTAAGAATGGAATTAGGCAGGTCTTACCCGAAAATATTTCCCTTCTTTCTGGCCCGGGTTGTCCGGTTTGCGTTACCGCAAATGGAGATATTGATAAAGCCATAGCCATTGCTGAAGCTCCCGATGTGATTTTTACAACTTTCGGAGACATGATGAAGGTCCCTGGCTCGTATTCGAGTCTAGCCGGGAAAAGGGCGGATGGTGCGGACGTCAGGATAGTTTATTCCACCCTGGATGCTTTAAAAATTGCCAAAAACAATCCCGATAAAAAAGTGGTCTTTTTTGCTGTTGGGTTCGAGACGACCGCTCCAACGATAGCGCTGTCAATTCTTGAGGCGCATAGGCAGGGTATTAAAAATTACTTCATCTACAGCGTTCACAAACTAGTTCCACCCGCGATGGCGGCGCTGTTAAATTTGGGTGAGGTAAAACTGGACGGCTTCATTTGCCCGGGGCACGTGAGCGTGATAATTGGAAGCAAACCCTACGAATTTATCGCTCGGGACTACAAAATCTCCTGCGTGATAGCTGGCTTTGAACCCATCGACATTTTGCAATCCATATATATGTTGGTTAGTCAGGTGGAAAACGGCGAGGCGAAAGTGGAAATTGGGTATAAGCGAGGGGTAAGTTTTCTCGGAAATACGAAAGCCCAGGAAGTGATGGAAGAGGTTTTTAGGCCCTGTGATGCGGACTGGAGGGGTATCGGGGTTATCCCCGAAAGTGGCCTTGCGCTTAGCAATAATTTTAAAGGTTTTGACGCAGTTGAAATTTTTGATATAGATGTTCCTCCCACAAGAGAGCCAGTGGGTTGTAGTTGTGGTGAGATTTTGCGGGGAGTGAAACTTCCTTACGACTGCAAGCTTTTTGGAAAGGCATGCACGCCGGAAAATCCAGCTGGCCCGTGCATGGTTTCAACTGAAGGTAGCTGCGCGGCTTATTATAGGTATGGGGAAAGTAGCTGATGGCAAAGGAAGGGTATAGGGTAATGGGGAAAGGGTAAAGTCAGGAGCCCGCCTGCCTAATCCTGACCAGATGCGGGTTGGCGGGCAGGTCAACCACTTCGCTAGTCAAAAGTCAAAAAGTAAATGGCTGATGGCAAAGGAAGGGGAAAGTAGCTGATGGCGTATAAAGCTGTACAGGTTAAGAGCTTATCGGACCTGCCTGACGGTAGGCACGGCAGTTGATAGTTAAAAGCAATTAGCGCTCCCTCCCTCTCTGGTATGATGAGATTGCTAAAAAAACATCTACCAAAG